>DASZJN010000238.1:0-2936 GCA_035948045.1 Acidimicrobiales bacterium
CGGTACACACTCATCGCCTCGAACTCGGCCCGCAATGCCGACAGCACGGCGGTCGTGGCCGCCGTATCGACGAGCGGCAGGAGGACGATGACCGAGGACGAATCGCCAACCACGGGAACCGGCTCACTTCCGAGGGACCCCGCCACCACGGCACGCACCTGGTCGGCCAGGCCGTCGTCCCGGTGGTCGCCCGAGGAGTCGAGCACCACGATGGCGGGGACGGGAGGCGTGGCCAGCAGGCCGAACCTCGAGCGATAGACGTCGGCGAGCATGCTGAGCGAATCCTGGAGCGGATGGATGGTACTGCCCGCCACGTGCTTCCACTGCACGGGGATCTCCGTGATGCGCAGGCCGAGGCGCCGGGCCCGGGCCAGCACCTCGACATCGAAGGCAAACCGGTCGATCCGCACCAGGTGGAACAGCAGCCGGGCGACCGGGGTCCGGAAGGACTTGAAGCCACACTGTGTGTCGAGCAGGCCAAGCCCGGTGCCGGCGGTCACCAGTCGGTTGAAGAGCCGGCCCATGACCGCCCGTACGGCATAGGTGCCGTCAACCATCGAGTCCGGCAACGCCCGCGATCCGATGGCCAGATCACTGGTCTGCAGGGCGTCGAGCAACTGCGGGATGGCTCGCGGATCGATGGCCATGTCGGCGTCCATGTACGCCGTGTAGGCCCCTCGGGCCAGGGACACCCCGGTGCGGACGGCTGCACCCTTTCCCGCATTGCCGGGGAGGCTGATGACCTGGTGATGGGGGAGGTCGGCCAGCAGGGAGCGTGCGGTCGCTACCGTCTGGTCGGTGCTGCCGTCGTCGATGAGCAGCACCTCGGTCTGCTCGAGGTCGACGGCACCGTCGGCCACCGCGGCCGTGAATCGCTTCATCCCCTCACCGAGGCGGTTGGCCTCATTGAAGGCGGGGACGATGATGGTGAGTTCGAGTTTCATGGTCCTGGGGGAAGTGACCCTACCGGCGATGACTCGGCCGGTTCCGCCAGGTCGGTCCCCGAGGCGTCCTCGGGCGAGGTCCGGGCCTGGGTCGGGGCGCCGGCGGCGGTCGTGGGCCGCCCTAGGGGCGGGCCGCTCCGACCAGTCCCGACGACCAGTAGGGGTCGAGGCTGACCACGGTGCCGGTGTGTGCGGCCTGGATGATGGTGTCAGCCCCGTAGGGGGTGGCGCGGCCGTTGAGCACGGGGCCGACGTACATGACCACGTGGTCGATGATGGCGCTGCCGTCGAACTTGTAGAACAGCAGGTCGCCGGGCTCGAGGGCGCTCATGCTCACGTGTCGAGACATCGAGTACTGATCCGCCGCCGAATGCGGGAGCGAGACCCCGGCCTGGGCCCAGGCCAGGGCGGTGAGGCCGGAACAGTCGACACCCACGGAGCTCATCCCTCCGTATTGATAGGGGACGCCCAGGTATCTGACGGCACCGGCCACGGCGGCCAGGCCGGCGGTCTGGGGAGGGCTTCCACCGGAGAGGGTCACGGGCGCGCCGCCAGACGATCCACTGCTCCCGGCCGCCGATCCGGCCGCCTGGTTCGCCGCCGTGGTCGCATTGACCGCCGCCGCCGTTCCGCTCCCCACGCTGGTGGCCACCTGTGCCGCCTGGGCTGCCTGCGACGCGGCGGCTTGGGCCAGCGCCGGGGTGGTCGCCGCCGCCGCGGCCCGGGCCGCGGCAACCGCCTGGGTGGCAGCCTGTTGGGCCACCTGTTGGGCCAGGGTCCCCCTCACCTGGGCCAGGGTCGCCTCCGACTGTGCACTCGCCGCCGCCGCGCTGGCCCGGGTCTGGCTCTCCAGGGCCAGTTGAGCAGTCTGCGCCTGCTGCTCGGCCAGCAGCGTGGACTGGGTGGCGGCCAGCTCCCTCTGACCGGCCTTCAACGCGGCCACGTCGGCGGCCACATTGGCGGTGCCGAGGGTCTGGTACAGCCTGCGTATCTGCGAGGCGGTGGTGGGTGCGGCGAAGACTGCGGCCACGGCGGAGGAGGAGGTGCCCTCCACGTAGGTGGCGAGGGCGTCGTCGCGCAACTGGGCGTGCTCACGGTCAATCCTGGAGGTGGCTGCGCTGATCGATGCGGTGGTGGCCCGGAGCGAGGCTTGGGTGGCCGTCAGGTTGACCACGGCCTGGTTGTACTGCTCGTCAGCCTGCGCCAGTACTGCCTGCTGTTGGGAGATCTGCGTCGCCAATGCGGCAACGAGGGCCTCGGTCGAATCGATCTGAGATGGCGAGGCGGCTGGGCTCGAGGTGATCGAGCTGGTCGAACTTGTCGAACGGTTGGCGGCAGTCGAGCCGGTCGGACCGGTGGTTCCGGTCGCGCTGGCCAGGTCGGGCGCCAACGCTGCGCTCAACGTGCTCACGGAGAGGACGAGCGCCGCCGCCATGGCCACGCGTCCGATCCAGATCCGCGTCATGCTCCCGCCCTCGGGTCCCGTTCGGCCCCATCGGCCACGTGAGCACGGATGTGCTCGCCCACCGGTGGCCCCTGCCCCTTCTTCACCCCAACTGCTCCTTTCTGCGATGCGCACTGCGCCGAGCCGGGCCCTGTGGACCCATCCGTTCCGTCTCCCACCGCGGTACACGATCCGGCCAGCTGGAACGGCGGATTCGGGTGTATGGCCGGATTGTCTCCCTGTGTGGCCGTACAGTTGCCCGGTGCGCCGTTCGGGCGCCGCGGCCCACGCTCATGTCATCCCGGTCGGTAGGTTGTCTGATGTATATCGGCAGCTGGGCCGGCGAACTGGAGGTCTCACGATGGACGGTGTGGTGGAGGTCCAGGGTGGCCGAGTCCGAGGAGTGCGGCGCCGCGGGCTGTGGTCGTATTCGGGTATTCCCTACGCCGCCTCTCCGGAAGGGCATCGCCGCTGGCGGCCCCCGGCCCCACCCGAGCCGTGGACGGGGATCAGGGACTGCAAGTCGTTCGGTCCGATCGCCCCCCAGT
>DASZJN010000239.1:0-3431 GCA_035948045.1 Acidimicrobiales bacterium
CCCGACAGGTGTGCCGGGCGTGTCCGACGATACAAGGTCCGGAGCGACCTTCGTCACGCCGTCACAGCCTTGGGGCACACTGGCTGGGTGCACGAAGACGGCGTGGGGGGCGAGAGCGAGAGGAATCGCCGCTGGGCGTCCACGATGGCCGGCCACCGCGGGTCGGGCATCACCTTCGCCCACGCCGACAGTCGCTCATCCGCACTGTTCCCCGGGCCGCTGGCCGGGCTCGACCGCCAGGGGCGCGAAGCGATCGAGTCGGAGCGGTTGGCCCCCGGGGCGACCCGGGCCACCGGTGCCGGCCACCGGTTGCGGCCGGTGGCGCCCGATCCCTGGCGAACCTGCTTCGAGCGTGACCGCGACCGTATCCTCCACGCCACGGCGTTCCGCCGGCTGGCCGGCAAGACCCAGGTGTTCGTCTTCCCCGACGACCATCAGCGGACCAGGCTGACCCACGCCCTCGAGGTCGCCCAGGTGGCGACCAGCGTGGCGAGGGCCTGCTGCTTGAATGTCGCCCTCACCGAAGCCATCGCCCTCGGTCACGACTGCGGCCATGGCCCGGGCGGGCATGCCAGCGAGGATGCGCTCTCCCCCTATCTCGACGGCGGGTTCGACCACGCCCCGTGGGGCGCGGATGTCTCCCTCGAACCGCTCAACCTCTGTCATGAGACCCTCGACGGCATCCGCAATCACTCGTGGTCACGGCCCGCACCCTCGACGCCCGAAGGCGAGGTGGTGAGCTGGGCCGACCGGATCGCCTACGTGTGTCACGACTTCGAGGACGCCGTGAAGAGCGGGATCGTCACACCGGGCGCGCTCCCGGCACTGGTGCGCGAGCGGTGCGGGGACCAGCGGAGCCGGCAACTGGACACCTTCGTCGGCGCCCTGGTGTCCTCCACCCTCGAGACCGGGCTCATCGGCATGGCCGACGAGCTGGCCGAGGCGCTCGCCGCCTTCCGGGCCAGCAACTACGAGCACATCTACCTTCGTCCGAGCTCGGTGGCCCAGGGCCGTTCGGTGGTTGCGGTCCTCCGGGCGCTGGTCGACTACTTCGGGGACCGACCCCACCTCATCCCCGACGGTGGCGATCGGACCGCCGATCTCACCGGGGGGGATCCCCGGGCGGTGCGGGCCGCGGTGGCCTACGTCGCCGGCATGACCGATCGGTTCGCCTTCAGCCAGGCCGTCGCCGTCCTCGGATGGGACCCGGCGAAGCTGCCGGCCGGCATCGGGGTCACCCAGCGGTACTGAGGGTCGGGGCGCGGCGTCGAGGCCTGTCGGCCGCGGCAGGGCGTGTGACGATCGCCATAGGATCGATCCCGACCTGAGACGAGAGGCAACGGTCGAGGAGGTCAGCGATGGTCACCGAGGTGTCGCACCAGGCAACCACCCCCGAAGCAGACCCACCCGCCCCGGGGGGCTCATCCGACCCGCAGACCGGGGACGCGGGCGCCATCGTCCCTCTCGCCGGCGCGCCCCGACCGGAGAGCGCAGCTGATGCCCTCGCCCCGCTGGTGAAGGCCCTGGTGGGGGACGCCGTCCCCGTGCGCTTCGAGTTCTGGGACGGGAGCGGCTTCGGTCCCACCGACGGCGTCGGGACGCTGCGGATCAGCTCGGTCGACGCCGTTCGCCGGATCATGTGGGCCCCGGGCGAGCTCGGCGTGGCCCGAGCCTTCGTCTCCGGGGACCTCTCGGCGGAGGGAGACATCTTCGCCCTCCTGCAGGTGCTCCACGACGGATCGCGGGGCGATCTGCGCCGGATCGGCCTGCGCTCCGTACCCGCCGTCGTCGCTGCCGCCCGCCGGCTGGGCGCCCTCGGACCGCCCCTGCCCGCCCCGCCCGAGGAGTGCCGTCCCGCCGGCCGGGTGCACTCACCGACCCGGGACGCCACGGTCATCAGCCACCACTACGACGTCGGCAACGAGTTCTACCGGTTGGTGCTCGGCCCGAGCATGACCTACTCGTGCGCCAGGTTCCTCACGGACGGAGCCACCCTGGAGGATGCCCAGGCGGCCAAGCACGAGCTGATCTGCCGCAAGTTGGGCCTGGATCAGCAGCCCGGCGCCCGGCTGCTGGATGTGGGGTGCGGGTGGGGATCGATGGCCATCCACGCGGCGCGCCATCACGGGGCCACCGTGGTGGGAGTGGCCCTGAGCCGGGAGCAGGTCGGCGAAGCCCGGCACCGGGTGGCCGAGGCCGGCCTCGGCGATGAGGTGGAGATCCGACTGCAGGACTACCGCGAGCTGCGCGGCGAGGAATTCGACGCCATCTCGTCGATCGGCATGTTCGAGCACGTGGGGACGGCCTTGATGACCCGCTACTTCGAGACCCTCCGTCAGCTGCTCAAGCCCACCGGCAGACTGCTCAACCATGCCATCTCCAAGCCGGGCACATCGGTGCTCAGCCGGCGGTCCTTCGTCGGTCGCTACGTGTTCCCCGACGGCGAGCTGGTCGACGTGGCCGACGTGGTCAGGTCCATGCAACGGACCGGCTTCGAGGTCCGTGACGTCGAGTCGCTCCGGGAGCACTATGCGCGCACCCTGCACCACTGGGTGGCCAACCTCGAACGCCACTGGGATGAAGCCGTGGCCCTCGTGGGACTGCCCCGGACCAACATCTGGCACTTGTACATGGCCGCCTCGGCCAACGGCTTCGACGACGGTGGGCTGGCCATCCATCAGGTGCTCGGTGTGGTCCCCGAGCACGACGGCACCAGCGGGATGCCCGCCACGCGGGCGGGTTGGGGCTGAACCTCCGCCGGCGGGTGGGAGCGCCGTCAAGCGGCCGCGCCGTCAGCGGACGATGAGCTCCTTGCGGTAGACGCGGGCGGGGCCCAGCTCGACGACGGCGGTGGCCAGCTGATCGAAGACGGCCGACGCCTCACTGGCCGGGTCGGCGACCCTGACCGGGATCCCCTCGTCTCCCCCCTGGCGGAGGGCGGGGATCAGCGGCACCTGAGCCAGGAGCGGCACCCCCAGCTCGTCGGCGAGCTGACGCCCGCCTCCGGCGCCGAACAGCTCGTAGCGCGTCCCGTCATCGCCGGTGAACCAACTCATGTTCTCGATGACCCCGCGCACGGCCAGCTTCAACTTCCGCGCCGCATACGCCGATCGTTGGGCCACCCGTCCGGCGGCCGGCTGGGGCGTGGTCACCACGTACACCTCGGTCTTGGTCAGGTACTGGCCGAGCGACAACGTGACGTCCCCGGTGCCCGGAGGCATGTCGATCAGCAGGAAATCGGGCTCGCCCCAATAGGCGTCCACCAGAAACTGCTCGAGCGCCTTGTGCAACATGGGTCCCCGCCAGATGACCGGTGTGTCGTCGGGAACGAAGTACCCCATGGACAGGCACCGGACCCCGTTGGCGGTGGGCGGCACCACCAGGTCGCCGATGATCAGGGGATCCTCGGTCACGCCCAACATCTTCGGGAC
>DASZJN010000240.1:0-1686 GCA_035948045.1 Acidimicrobiales bacterium
TTTCGCCGAGGGGCTCGCCGTCTTGGGACGGCGCCTCGAGCTGCCACTGGTGGCCCGCAGGGCCCGGGTGACCGGGACGCGTTCGTCATTGACCGACGAGGAGCGGGAGCGCATCCGATCAAGGGTCGAGCCGGAGTACGAATTGCTTCGTCGGCTGGATGAAGGCGGCATTGCCGTCCCCGGGTCCACGCGATCAGCCTGACCCTGCACCGAGCGGAATGACGCGACGGGGATCGGGGTGGCGGAACTGTTCAGGGCGCTGCCGGGGACCCCTTCACCGTCCAAGGCCCGGCATCCAGCGGTCGAGCCACGCCTGCAAGGCCAGCACCGACCACAGCTCATGAGCGAGGTCGCGTCGACCCTGCAGGTGTTGCCGCCATGCCCGTGTGATCGGCTCGGGGTCGAGCAGTCCCTGACGGCGCAGCCGCCCCTCATCCAGCAGACCCTCCGCCCACGGCCGGAGCTGTGACCGGAGCAACGGACCGATCGGGAAGCCGAATCCCATCTTCGGCCGTTCCACCAGGGCTGCCGGCACATGGCGATGGAGTACCTGGCGGAGGATCCACTTGGTGGCGCCGTCATGCAGTTTGACGGACATGGGCAACCGCCAGGCGAGATCGAACACGTCACGGTCAAGGAACGGCACCCTCGTCTCGAGCGACGTGGCCATGGCGGCCCGGTCGAGTTTGGTGAGGATGTCGTCGGGGAGGTAGCCGACCAGATCCAACCACAGCATCTGCTCGGTGATGCCGTCGAGCGGCGGCCATTCCGATGGCCGGGACGCCATCGAGGCGGTCGGGCCCGCTCCCACCACCATCGATTCCGCATCGTCCCAGTAGGAGACCAGGGAGAAGTAGGCGTCCTCCGGGCCCGCCGAGGCCAAGACCTTTCCCACCTTGGCCACCTTGGACGCCGGGTTTCTGATCTGCATTCGGGCCGGCATCAGCGTGGTGGCCCGCGCCGCCCCGTCCACCATCGCCGGGGGCAGGTAGCCGAGGAGGGTGCCGGCCAGTCGGCGGACCGGGTCTGGGAGGGAGGATGACCTGCGCCACAAGCGCTCGAGCCAGGCGTGCCGGTTGTAGCCCGCGAACAGCTCGTCACCACCGTCCCCCGACAGGGCCACCGTCACCCGGGTCCGGGCCAGCCGGCTGACCAGGTGCATGGGGATCTCCGAGATGTCACCGAACGGCTCGTCCCAGATGTCCGGCAGCAGTGGGATCACCCCGGTGGCGTCCTCGTCACTGACCAGCAGAGGGGTGTGGTCGGTCCCGAGGTGGGCGGCGACGGCTGCTGCCTCGGCCGACTCGTCGAAGGAGCGATTGGCGAACCCGACCGTGAACGTGTGCACGGGCTGCGCGCTGTGCTGTTGCATCAGCGCCACCACCACACTGGAGTCGATGCCGCCGGAGAGAAAGGCACCGACCGGCACATCGGCCACCATGCGGGCCGCCACTGAGTCGGACAGGACCGCCTCCAGGCGATCGGCCAGGACCTCCGGAGGACCGTCCAGCGGTCGCTGACGGGCGCCCTCGACCGCCTGTCGTGCCGACCAGAAGGCGCGGGTCGGGGGGAGATGGCCCGGTCGGGAGTCGGCTCCCAGGGTGATCAGGTGCCCCGCCGGCAGCTTGGCCACCTGCCGGTAGATCGTGTACGGGGCGGGCACGCAGTTGTGGCGGAGGTACATGG
>DASZJN010000241.1:0-1813 GCA_035948045.1 Acidimicrobiales bacterium
TCGGGGTCGGAGACCACTCGGACGTCCCAGACCGTGGCATCGATCCCCTCGCCCTCGAGCTCGTGGGCGGCCGACTCCGCCGCCATGAGCATCTTCCCCACTGCCAGGATGCATACCGAGCCGTCGCCGGATCGGGTGCGACGAGCGTCCATGCCCGAGCCGACCGCTCCGGGGGCAACCCACGGGGCCGGGGTCTTGGGGAACCGGATGATCGAAGGGCCGTCGAGGGTGAGGGCCTGCGCCAACATGATCTCGACCTCGGGTGCCGAGGAAGGGGCGAAGACAGCCATGCCCGGTATGGAGAGGGCGAGGGCCATGTCCAGCAGACCATGATGGCTGGGCCCGTCGTCGCCGGTGATGCCGGCGCGGTCGAGGACCATCACCACCGGCAGGCCGTGGAGTCCGACATCGAGATTGGCCTGGTCGAAGGCGCGACAGAAGAACGTCGAATAGACCGCCACCACCGGCCGCATCCCGGCCATGGCCATGCCGGCTGCGGCAGTGACCGCATGCTGCTCGGCAATTCCCACGTCGACGAAACGCTCGGGGAAACGGGCCTCGAAGGGCAAGAGGCCGGTGGGGCCGGGCATGGCCGCGGTGATGGCCACGATCCGGGGGTCTTCCTCGGCCTGGCGTAACAGCGACCGGGTGAACGCGTCGGTAAAGGTGGTCACCGGTAGCACGGTCGCCTCACCGACAGCCTGTACTCCGTTCCCGACATTCGATGCATCGACGGGTCCGTCGCCAGCCGTTCCGATCCTGACGATTCCATCGCCGTCAACCCGGTCCCCTGTCGCCGGTTTGACCTTGACGTCGTGCAATCGCTGGATCTCGTCTTCTTCGGCCGGAGCGTACCCCCGCCCCTTTTGGGTCAACACGTGGACCACGATCGGGCCGGGCCATTCGGTGGCGTTGCCCAGCGCCAGCTCGACACCGGCGATGTCGTGACCGTCGATGGGTCCCGCGTAGCGGATGCCGAGAGCCTCGAAGAAGGTATGGGGAGTCACCACCTCCCGCAGAGCACTGGTGAGGCCGTGGACGCCCGAGTAGGCGAGGTCGCCCACGCCGGGAAGCTCGCGGATGAGATGGCGAATGCGTTGGCGCGCGTGCACATACGCAGGATTGAGCCGGAGGTGGGTGAGGCTGAGTGACAGACGGGACACCGTGGGTGCGTAGGAGCGCCCGTTGTCGTTGAGGACGATGACCACGGGCTTTCCCGAATGCCCGAGATTGTTGAGAGCCTCATAGGCCATGCCCCCGGTGAGGGCCCCGTCGCCCACCACGGCAATCACCCGCCGGTCGTTTCCCTGAAGTTCGAATGCACTGGCCAGACCGTGCGCATAGCTCAGGATGGTCGACGCGTGGCTGTTCTCGACCCAGTCGTGCTCGGACTCGGTGCGGTTTGGATAGCCGGAGAGCCCGTCGGCCTGGCGCAGTTGGGAAAAGGCCGCACGCCGTCCGGTGACCAGCTTGTGTACATAGGCCTGATGGCCGGTGTCCCACAGGAGTACGTCCCTCGGAGAATCGAACGTCCGGTGGAGGGCCAGGGTCAACTCGACCACGCCCAGGTTGGAGCCCAAATGTCCACCGGTGGCGGTCACCGCGTCCACGATGAACCCACGAATTTCCGCCGACAGGGTGGTCAGCTCCTCGGGGGTAAGGGACCGGAGGTCGGCGGGGCTGTCGATGTGTTCGAGGATCATGGGAGCAAGGGGTATGCCTTTCGGCTCAGGCTACCAGCGACCGGCGCCCGAGCCCGGCGCAAGGTATCCCGATCCCGGCTGGCGGTTGCGGGCACAATGGATGCACCGGA
>DASZJN010000242.1:0-3635 GCA_035948045.1 Acidimicrobiales bacterium
CCTCCACGGGGTGTCACCGTTCACCGGCACCTCCCTCGACACCTGGTTGCGCAGTCTCGGGGTCGACACCGTGGTGGCCACCGGGGTCTCGGTCACCCTCGGAGTGCTCGGCCTGGCCATCGAGGCCGTCAACCTCGGCTACCAGGTGGTCGTGCCGCGTGACGCGGTGGCGGGGATCCCCCGGCCCTACGCCGATGCCATCCTGGACAACACGTTCCCGCTCATCACCACCCTCACCACCGTGGACGACCTCATCGAGGCGTGGGGCCAAGCAGCGGGTAACCATCGGGCCGCTCCGGCCTGACCAGCGCGAGTTGATCATCGCGAGTTGATCATCGCGGACTGATCATGGGGACCGCGTACACGGCCCCGCCCCTCACATCGTCCGGGTGCCGTCCAACTGGATCATGGCATTGGTCGGCAGCTCTTCGACCGTGATGTCCGGGACCGGGAAGTTGAAGTCCTGATACTTCCGCTGGGCCGTCTGGCGGTATCGGGTGGTGGAGTGCAGCGGATCGGCGTCGAACTGCGGGATCACCTTGGTGCCGAACACCTCGAGCATCTCGTGAACCTCGTCCTCCATCAACGAGTCCGACGGCAGCCCGAAGACCACCTGGTCACAACCCACGGTCTGGTACTTGGACACCTGTTCGGCCACTTCGTCGGGCTCGCCGCACAGCATCCACCCCTCTTCGATGAGGTGGTCGAGCATGCCCTCGTCGCTCACGGTATGGGGTCGCTCGGGCCACACCGGCACACCCTCTTGATGGGGAATGGTGTCGTGGTAGTTGCATACCAGCGAATAGAGATAGCCACGGCCGCGCCGCAGTGCGATCTCTCGCGCTCGCTTCCTGTCGTTGAGGCAGATGACGGCGTTGGTCATCATCACGTTGTCATTCTTGAACTGGCCGAGGGGCTCCGTGCAGTTGGCGATCCCCTCCTTGTAGGCATCGATCCTGCCCTTGAGGTTGTAGATGGGCTCGAAATTGAAGGCGATGGCGCCGATGCCCAGCTCACCCGCCTGGGTGAACGTCCCGGGGTTGCCGCAGCCGACCCAGATGGGGGGATGGCCCTGGCCCTGGTAGGGCTTGGGCAGGATGTTGTGGGGATACGGGACGGTGAAGCTCTCGCCCTCGTACATGTAGTCCTTCTCTTCCCACATGCGGGGGATCTGACGGATGACTTCGTTCCACTCGGCCTTCGTCGAGTTCTTGTCGAGGTTGTTGAAGGCGGCGATCTCGTGGCTTCCCGCCCCCCGGCCGGTCCCCCACTCGAACCGACCTTCGAGCAGATGGTCCAGCATGGTCACCCGCTCGGCGCACCGCACCGGGTGATTGACCCGCGGGGACAGGTTCATGATGCCCGTGCCGATGTGGATCCGCTCGGTGGCGTGGGCCAGGTAGCCCATCACCACCTCGGGGGAGGACATGTGGCTGTACTCGGTGAGGCAGTGGTGCTCGCCGATCCATGCGTACTTCCAGTTGAACTTGTCGGCCTCGATGACGTACGCCATCTCACGCCGGTACATCTCGTGCTCGCACGCCGGATCGTGGGCGGCCTGACCGGGCAAGTAGCCGTTGAGAAAGATCCCGAACTCCATGGTGGTGGCTCCTCTCGCTCCGCTCTGGCGCCGTTCACGGTAACACGATGATCTGATAAATTGCAACGTGTTCCAGATTTGTGCCTAGCTCCAGCCTCCAGAGGGCAATTGCACCTACTGTCGGAGGTTGCGGCCCGTCGTCGGCGTGAGCCGTGCCGGTGGTCCTTCCGTCCGCCCTGCGGTGGCCCGACGACGGTGAGCCGGGCCACCATGGGTTGCATGTCGGATCGACCATCTTCGGGCCCCGGGGCGGGCCTCTCAACCAGGGGGATGCAATGCAGACCATCGACGAGCTGATCCGGCGACGCGCAGGGGATGACTCGGTGGGATTGCTGTGGTCCGACCGCACCTGGACGCACCGCCAGGTGGTCACCGCCCAGGCTGAGCGGGCCGCGGCCCTGGCCTCGCTGCGACGACCGGGCCCCTTCCATGTGGCCCTGCTGCTCGACAACGTCCCCGAGTACGTGTTCTGGATGGGCGCCGCCGCTCTGGCCGGCGCCGTCCTGGTCGGGGGGAATCCCACCCACCGGGGGGACGAGCTGGCCCGGGACCTCTCGCACACCGACTGCCAGCTCCTGGTCACCAACCTCGAGTACCGGGCCCTGGTCGAAGGGTATGACCTCGGCGCCGCCCTGCCGGCCGAGCGCATCCTGGTCATCGACGATCCCTCGGGAGACCTCGACCACCATGCGGACACCTCGTATGGCGCCCTGCTGGCCGAGGTGGCGGGAGTGGCTCTCCCCGACCCTGCCGCGACCATGGTCACCGAGGAGTCGCTCGGTCTGTTGCTGTTCACCTCGGGAACCTCAGGGGCCCCCAAGGCGTGCCTGTGCAGCCAAGGTCGGCTGGCCCGCATCGGCGGCATCGTGGCCCAGATGTTCGAGCTCACATCCGATGACGTCTGCTACGTGGCCATGCCGCTGTTCCACTCCAACGCCCTCATGGCGGGATGGTCACCCGCGCTCAACGCCGGAGCCACGGTCGCCCTGCGCGAGCGGTTCAGCGCCTCGCAATTCCTCATCGACGTGCGGCGTTACGGCGTGACCTACTTCAACTACGTGGGAAAGCCGCTCTCGTACATCCTGGCCACCCCGGAGCTGCCCGATGACGCCGACAACACGCTGAGGCGGGCATTCGGCAACGAGGCGGCCGAAGCCGACGTGGCCCGGTTCGCCGAGCGCTTCGGCTGCACGGTGCAGGATGCCTACGGCTCCACCGAAGGCGGTGCCTCGGTGCAGCGCACCCCCGACACGCCGCGCGGTGCACTGGGCCGGGCCCTCCCCGGCACCCTGATCATCAATCCGGAGACGGGCGAGGAGTGCCCCCGGGCCGTCTTCGACCAGGACGGCAGGTTGCTCAACGCCGAGGAGGCCATCGGCGAGATGGTCAACCAGTCCGGGGGGGCCGGGTTCGAGGGCTACTGGCGGAACGCCGAGGCCGACTCGGCCCGGGTGCGCAACGGCTGGTACTGGACCGGGGACCTGGCCTACCGGGACCATGACGACTTCTTCTACTTCGGGGGCCGGGACTTCGACTGGCTGCGAGTCGACGGTGAGAACTTCTCGGCTGCCCCCGTCGAGGGGGTGCTCCAGCGGCATCCCGACGTGGTGCTGGCGTCGGTCTACGCGGTGCCCGACACCGTGGTGGGCGATCAGGTGATGGCCACGCTGCTGCTGCGGCCGGGGAGCACGTTCGACCCCGAGGAATTTGCGGGCTTCCTGTCGGGCCAGTCGGACATGGGGACCAAGTGGTCCCCCCGGTATGTGAGGATCACGGACGAGCTCCCGGTGACCGCCACCACCAAGGTGCTCAAGCGGGTGCTTCGCAACGAAGGCTGGCGCAGCCCGGACCCGGTGTGGTGGCGGCCGCAGAAGGACGCCCCCTACCGGTTGCTCACTGACGCCGACGCCGACGACCTCGACCGGGCCATCGCCGGGCGGTAAGGCTCCTCTCAGGGCGGCCCGGGAGTGCGGGGCGGTGCGAAAGCACGAGGCGGGGCGGGTGTGCAGGGCGGGGCGGGAGTGCAGGGCGGGGC
>DASZJN010000243.1:0-2305 GCA_035948045.1 Acidimicrobiales bacterium
CGATCGGGTCGGCGGCTCCGCGGCCCCGATGGCCAGCCCGGGGAGCACCCGGTCGACGGGACCGTCGCCGGCCACGGTGAGCGTCGAGAACCCGAGCCGAGTGAGCGCCGCCTGCCACTTGGCCGCTTCAACGGCCACGCCGTCGGAGCCTCCGAGGCGGAAGGAGAGCAGGGCTGCGGTGGGAATGGCGTCACCGTAGCGGCGCCGATGCTCGAGCGACCCGCCCGGGTGCCCGCCGCCACGTCTGCCACCGCCGGTCGCGAGCGGACAACGTCAGCTCGGGCGGGCTACCGTCATCCCGTGCCTGACCACCCCGAGCATGCTTCGCCGCCGGAGGGATCCGTCCCTCCCGTTGCCGATCTCCTGGCCGAGCGCCGAGGCGCCGTGCTGACCCTGACCATCAACCGGCCGGAGCGGCGCAACGCCATGACCTGGGCGGTGATCGGCGGGCTGCGGGAGCACGTGGCCGCGGCCAAGGTCGATCCCGGGGTCCGGGTGGTCGTCCTGGCCGGCGCCGGCGATCAGGCCTTCTGCGCCGGAGCCGACCTGACCGGCATGGTGCCCGGCGACCCCGGTGGCGTCACCGACGAGTACGCCGATCACCACCGGGCCCGTGGCTGGTTGGCCGAGCTGTTCGAGGAGCTCTGGCACCTGGGCAAGCCCACCATCGCCCGGGTGCAGGGCTGGGCCATGGCCGGCGGCTTCGGTCTGGCCTTGGCCTGCGACATGGTCATCGCCTCGGACCAGGCCCGCTTCGGGGCCCCGGAGCTCAACGTGGGGCTCTGGCCCTACATGGTCACCGTTCCCCTGTTGCGATCGATGCCCCCCAAGAAGGCCCTCGAACTGATGCTCACCAGCCGGGTGGTGGGAGCCGAGGAGGCCGACCGGATGGGGTTTCTCACCCGGGTGGTGCCGCACGACCGTCTGGACGCCGAAGTGGCGGACATGGCCGCGGTCCTGGCCTCGAAGCCGCCGGGTGTGATGAGGATGGGACGCGAATCGTTCTACGCTGTACTGGACTCGGCGGCGACAGAGGCACTGCCCTACCTGCACGCCATGCTCACGGTCACCAGCCAGACCGCCGAAGCGGCCGAAGGGATCGCCGCCTTCATCGAGAAGCGACCGCCGTCCTGGCAGACAGCCACCGACGAACCACCCACTGATAGCCGAGGAGCCTGACAGCATGTCGAAGCGAGCACTGATCACCGGCGTCACAGGCCAGGACGGCTCCTACCTGGCGGAGTTCCTGCTGGATCAGGGCTACGAGGTGTGCGGGATGGTGCGGCGGTCCAGCACCCTCAATTTCGAGCGGATCGCCCACATTCAGGACCGGCTCACCCTGGTGGCGGGGGATCTCCTCGACGAGGTGTCGATGATCAACATCCTGCGCGAGAGCCGTCCCAACGAGGTCTACAACCTGGCCGCCCAGTCCTTCGTGCAGGCATCGTGGAACCAGCCCGTCCTCACCGGGGAGACCACGGCGCTCGGCGTGACCCGGGTGCTCGACGCCATCCGGACGGTGGATCCCGAGATCCGCTTCTACCAGGCGAGCTCGTCCGAGATGTTCGGCAAGGTGCTCGAGGTCCCCCAACGGGAATCCACGCCGTTCTATCCTCGCAGTCCCTACGGGGTGGCGAAGGTCTACGGCCACTGGATCACCGTCAACTACCGCGAGAGCTACGACCTGCACGCCTCGTCGGGGATCCTCTTCAACCACGAGTCGCCCCGGAGGGGCCTCGAATTCGTGACCCGTAAGGTCACCCACGGGGTGGCCCGGATCAAGGCCGGCATCGATGAGAAGCTGGCCCTCGGGAACCTCGACGCCCAGCGTGACTGGGGATTCGCAGCCGACTACGTGCGAGCCATGTGGATGATGCTCCAACAGGATCATCCGGACGACTACGTGGTGGCCACGGGGGAGACCCACTCGGTCAAGGAACTGGTGGAGCTGTCGTTCGCCGCCGTCGACCTCGATTGGGAAGAGCACGTCGTCATCGACGAGCGCTTTCTCCGTCCCGCCGAAGTCGACCTCCTCGTCGGCGATCCCTCGAAGGCCGAGCAGACACTGGGATGGCACCGCGACATCGACTTCCCGGCTCTGGTGCAGATGATGGTGGAGGCCGACATGGCGCTGGTGCATAGCCAGCTGGCCTAGCGGACGGTGATGGTCGGATCGGCGATCCACGCCGACCCTCTCGGCATCCTGGTGGCGTTCGGCGCCGGCATGCTCTCGTTCCTGTCGCCGTGCGTGCTGCCGCTGGTGCCTGCCTACCTGTCGATGGTGTCGGGGCTCTCGGCCGCGGAG
>DASZJN010000244.1:0-5071 GCA_035948045.1 Acidimicrobiales bacterium
CCAGGCGGCGGGGACCCCCGGCGTCGGGGGCCACCGCGTCGTCCGGCGACACCTCGGTCACCAGCCGGAGCCCATGGCTGCCGCCGCCGCGGGCATGGCGCCGACGTTGATGACCGTGGTCAGCCTGTCACCTGCGCCGGCATCGAACAGCTCGACCACCGCGCTCCGGTGGGGATGACCGTCCTGCGCCGCCAGCACCCTCGAGCGCGAGACGATGGGACCGACCCGGCCCAGGGCGAGGTAGGCGACGCGGAGATCGGTGGCCACGAAGTCGCCCTCGGCACCCGCCGCCGCCCCCAGGACCTCGGCACCGGCCACCTCTCCGAGCAGGGCCATGACTCCCCCCTGCACGGCGCCGAAGGAGTTGAACAGGTAGTCCTGGACGGGCATCGAGATGCGGCCCTCGGCGGCGTCGACCACGGAGATGGAGAGCGCCTCGACCACCGCACGGTCGAGCCCTTGGCCCGCCAAGGCCCAGCGATCGGGCAGCTCCTGCCCGTCGAGGGTCGAGGTCGGGCTCTGTCCGGGAAGGACGGCAAACGTCATGGTGGCCCAGGCCACGGACCCGTGATCCTCGGCACCGACGGTCCCATCCGATCCTTCGTCGAGCACATTGAAGACCCCGGCCTCGGTGACCAACGTGGTCCTGCCCCTCCGCACCACCGTGGCCCGGGCCTCGACGAAGGGTCCGGCGGCCGGTCGCACCACCTCCAACGTGAGGTCGGCGGTGGCCATCCAGTCCGGCCGCAACACCCGGGCCGCCACGGCTCCGCCCGCCACGTCCACCAAGGTGGCCAGCACCCCGGCCCGAACCCCACCGTCGGTGGCGGTGACGTGGGGCGTGACCCGGATGCGGGCGATGGCGACGGATCCGGGGCCGACTTGGGCCTCGATACCCAGATCCGAGAGGAAGTGGACTGCGGGCGGATACCCGATGGTCACTCAGCGCTCCTGCTCGGTGGGCCGGATGAGGATCTCGTTGACGGCCACGTGCCGGGGCCGGGTCACCGTGAACAGGATGGACTCCGCGATGTCCTCCGACCGCATCAGCTCCGTGTCGCCGAAGGTGGCCCTCATGCCTTCGATGATCTCGGGCCGGTTGTGGGAGGCCAACTCGGTCATCACCGCTCCGGGCTCGACGATGGAGACCCGGACATGGCGGCGGGTCACCTCCTGGCGCAGGGACTCCGAGAACGCCACGACACCGAACTTGCTGGCGTTGTACACGCCGCTCCCCTGACGAGCCACTCGGCCGGCCACCGAGCTCACATTCACCACATCGGCCACGCGGCGGGGATCGGTGTCCGCCGCCCGGAGCAGGTGGGGAAGGGCGGCGTGGGTGCAGTAGAGGAGACCCAGCACGTTGAGCTCGATCATGCGCCGCCACTCCTCGACGGGTGCATCGAGGATCGGCCCGAGCAGCATGACGCCGGCGTTGTTGACCAACGTGTCCAGCCGGCCGAACTCACGCACCGTGTCCTCGACCATGGCCCGGGCCGAGGCCTCGTCGGTGACGTCGGTCTCGATCACCAGGACGTCGGCATCATCGCCGATCCGTTCGACCAGGGCCTCGAGGCGGTCGCGGCGGCGAGCGGCGACGGCCACCGATGCCCCCTCCTCCGCCAGGGCCACCGCCGTGGCTTCTCCGATACCGCTCGATGCCCCCGTGACCAGGGCCACTGTTCCTTCTAGCCGACGCGTCATGGCTCGCCTCCGATGTGGTGTTCATGATTGGTCGGATCATGGCCCATGGCGATGCGCGGCCGCGCCCCGATCGGCTGTGTCGTCGCGCATCGCCCACCCTGGTCCGTCGTGGTGGACCGCAGTGTACGAGACGGCGTCCCAGAGGATCGCCGACGGCGGGACTCCGGCCAGGCGCGGGTGGACCCCGGAGGGCGGCAGGTGCCGCTGGCTAGGCCGCGGTCCGCCGGGCAGGTTTGGCGATGCCCGAACGCTTCCCCGCCGACCGGTTGCGCCTCATGCCCCGCTGGCGGGTGGAGGTGTCAAAGGGCCTCTGCGTCGAGGCCGGGCTCTCGTGCACGCCGCACCAGTCCGTACTGTTGTACCTGGACAGCTGCACGGTGCAGGAGGATTCCTTGCAGGTCCGGCCGGACGCGAACACCTCAGGGGGACGACTCCCCGACAACCCGTCAGCCAGGAACGATCCGTCCTCTACGCTGCGCCTATCCACCATGCCTCCCTGCCCTTCTCGAGATGACGTCGCCTTCCCAGGTGTCTTCGGCATGAAAGGACACAACCTGTAATGGCGGACCCATGAGGGGCGGCGGACCGGGCCCACAGGGGGATCGCGATCCGGGTCGGCCGCCCCGGAACGTGAGGGGCTAGCGTCCCCCGAGTGGCGAGCGTCGAGGTGTCCGAGCAGGTCGCCGCATCTCCCCAACAGGTGTGGCAGCTCGTCCGTGATCCGGTCGAGCTGACCGGCATCACCGCCGAATGCATCGAAATGCAGTGGATCGGCGGATCGTCCGGCCCGGCCCTCGGCGCCACATTCCGGGGCCGCAATCGTTCCGGATGGCGTCGGTGGTCTACAACCTGCACCATCGTCCGCTACGAGCCCGGCGCGGCGATCGCCTGGGACGTCGCCTTCGGCCCCCTGGCCGTGGCCCGGTGGAGCTATCTGGTCGAACCCGGCGCATCGGCGGTCGTGACCACCCTCCGGGAGCGGTTCGACGACCACCGGGGTCCCGCCCTGCGCGCCGTCGGGCCGCTGGTCCGGGGCACCCGCGACGCCGAGGGCCGCAACCGCGCCAACATGACGGCCACGCTGGCCCGCATCAAGAGCCGGGCGGAAGCCTGAGCCGTGGCCGCGTCGGACCCGTGGTGGAAGGAGGCCGTCTTCTACCAGATCTACCCTCGATCGTTCGCCGACTCCGACGGCGACGGCGTCGGGGACCTGGCCGGAATTCGCGCCCACCTGGCCGATCTGGCATGGCTCGGCGTCGACGCCCTCTGGATCTCACCGTTCTACCCCTCGCCGATGATCGACTTCGGCTACGACGTCAGCGACTACTGCGACGTCGATCCCCAATTCGGAACCCTCGAGGACTTCGACCGGCTCCTCCACGAGGCCCACGCCCTGGGGCTCAGGGTGATCATCGACTGGGTCCCCAACCACACCTCTGACCGCCATCCGTGGTTCGTCGACGCCGTCTCCGGCCGAGCCAGCACCCACCGGAACTGGTACGTCTGGCGCGATCCGACCCCGGAGGGCTCCCCGCCCAACAACTGGGTGGCCGCCTTCGATCCCTCCGCGCCGGCGTGGACCTTCGACGAGCCGTCGGGGCAGTGGTACCTCCACCTCTTCGAGTCGGCCCAGCCCGACCTCAACTGGGACGAGCCCGCCGTGGTGGAGGCCATGCACGAGGTGCTCCACTTCTGGCTCGACCGCGGCGTCGACGGGTTCCGGGCGGACGTCGTCCACTGCATCGGCAAGGACCCCGGACTGCCCGACGACCCCGGATCGGTGGCCGGGATCCCCCACTGTGCCCTCAACGACGTTCCCGTGACCCATCGACGACTGCGGGAGATCCGTACCCTGGTCGACGAGTATCCAGGCGGGCGGATCATGGTCGGCGAGGTGTTCCTCCTGTCCACCCGGGCCGTGGCCACCTACTACGGGGACGGGGACGAGCTCCACCTGGCGTTCAACTTCCCGCCGCTCTTCGCCCCCTGGCAGGAGGGCCACTGGACAACATGCATCGAGCGGACCGTGGGTGCCCTCGACCCGAGGGCCGCCTGGCCCACCTGGGTGCTCTCCAATCACGACAACCCCCGCCATCGCTCCCGCTATGACCGCGCCGCGGCCTTCCTGGGCGAGTCCGAGGACACCACCGAGGCCCGGAGCGAGCCCCGGGCCCGAGCCGCGGCGGTGCTGCTCCTGACCCTCCGCGGCACTCCCTTCCTCTTCCAGGGAGAGGAGCTGGGGCTCCTCGACGCGTCGGTTCCGCCCGATCGCCGAGTCGACCCGGGCGGCCGAGACGGGTGCCGGGCGCCGATCCCCTGGAACGGCCGGAGCGATCACGGCTGGCCCAGCGTCGACGGCCGCCAGCCGTGGCTGCCATTTCCGCCCGAGCCACTCCGGAACCACGAGGCCCAGCGCGCGGATGCGACCTCGGTGCTCCACCTCTACCGGCGACTGATCGCCGTCCGACGTGGCGCACCCGCGCTGTCGCGCGGCGGGTTCGATCTCCTCGAGCTGCCCGAGGGATTACTCGGCTTTCGACGAACCATGGGGGACGAGGTGTGGGTCGTGATGGTCAACTTCACCGATCAGCGCATCGACCACGTTCGTCATCCCCCGGTCGGAGACGGGTGGCGCGTGGTGGTGTCGAGCAACGGACTTGGCGAAGGTGCCTCGTTCGACGGGACGATTGGTCCTGATCAGGCTGTCGTGCTCACCGGCTGAGCACCGCAGCCACCTGGCGCTACAGCCAGGTCTCCCTCCAGTAGTCGGGAGCACCCTCGTCCCCGAGTGACATCGAGTGGGTGTCGTCGTGACCACTGCGGCGGATGCAGCACACCAGCGTCCCGAGCCACGGTCCCCGATCGATGCAATGGACGGCGCCACAGCGATGCCAGACCGGCTCCGGCGGTAGCACGAGGTCGTCCAGGTCGAAGTCGGAATCTGACCAGTCACTGAACCTACGGACGTGATACGGGTCGATCGTCAATTCGTTCCTGCCCCTTTGTGTTGGATCCCTCTACGGAAATGATCGGAACCAGGGGCCCGAAGCTGTAGCGAGAATTGCAAGAATCGGGACCTCCCGGAGCCTGGGACGCGTCCCTGATCGGCTCGGATCCACCCGTGCGCCGGCGTGACCAGCCATCATGGATGTAGGCGCTGTCGCCGCCCTAGACGACAAGCCAGGACGGGATGCGGCAAGCCGGCACGCCTTGCCGAAACGCCAACCGGATGCCGTCGACACCCGATGGGAAGGCCCGGGGACCCGACCTTAGAGGACAGGTTGTCCGCTCTGCCCGCCTCCCCAAGGCCATCGGCACGGACAATTGTTCATAGTTTCGTCGATCGAGACTGTCTCTCGGCAGCCGT
>DASZJN010000245.1:0-4628 GCA_035948045.1 Acidimicrobiales bacterium
CCCGCCGAAGGCCGACATCGCCGTCGACCCCATCGACGGGACGACCCCGACCGCGCTCGGCCGCGGCGGGGCCCTGGCCGTGATCGCCGTGTCGGAGGAGGGCACCATGTTCGACCCGGGGCCCTGCGTGTACATGGAGAAGCTGGCCGTCGGGCCGCGTGCGGTGGGGACGATCGACATCACCAGGTCCATCGAGGACAACCTGAGGGCGGTGGCCAAGGCCAAGGGGACCTCGGTGCGGGACCTGGCCGTGGCCATTCTCGACCGGCCGCGTCACAGTGAGCTCATCGCTTCGGTGCGCAGTGCCGGGGCACGGATCCGGCTGATCACCGACGGCGACGTGGCCGGCGCCATCGCCACCTCGTGGCCCGACACCGGTGTGGACATGCTGGTGGGCATCGGTGGGACCCCTGAGGGGGTCATCGCCGCCGCCGCCCTCAAATCCATGGGTGGTGAGATGCAGGGTCGGCTGTGGCCCCGCGACGACGGCGAACGACGGGCAGCCGTCGATGCCGGCTATGACGTCGACGCCGTGCTCACCACCGACGACCTCGTCCGGGGGGACAACTGCTTCTTCGCCGCCACCGGGATCACCGACGGCGAGTTGCTCCACGGCGTCCGCTACGACGAGTTCGGCGCCACCAGCCAGTCCCTGGTGATGCGGTCCAAGTCGGGCACGGTCCGACTCATCGAAGCCCGTCACCCTCTCCACAAACTGGCCGAGTACAGCGCCATCGAATTCGCCTGACGCCTGCGCACGCCTCACATCGGATGATGCGCCGAGGAGTCTGGTCATGGCGGTCGGGCCCGACCGGACATTTCGATGGGGCTGTCAACGTGGCGCGGTCCCCGTTCGCGACTGGACTGACCGTCAGGCGCTGGCCCCCGAGGTGGCGTCGACCGCCTCGAGGCGGACCTGAGCCCGCAGGAGGGCAGCTTCGGCGTCGATCAGCTCGGCGTCCGGCTCCTCGTCGTCGGGGGTCCCGGCAACACGTCCTCCCGATCCGGTGAGCTCGGCCACCCGGGCCTCGGCCGCGTCCAGTGCGGCCCGGGCCCGCTCGGTGTCGATCTCCTCGGCCAGCTCGGCCACGCCGATCAACAGGGTGACCCGGGTGCCCGACGCGCTCTCCCCGGACCCGTCGGCGTCGCCCATCGGGACGTGCTGCTCGACCTGGACGAACCCCCCGTGGGTCGCCACCCGCTCCTCGTCGCCCTCGGCGCGCACCACCCGGACCACGCCGGCCTCGACGGATCCGACCAACGGGGCGTGACCGGCGAGGAAGGTCACGTCTCCCTCGCCCGTCCGCAGGATCACTTCGGCCGCCAGCCCCGAGAGCAGGATGCGCTCCGGAGTGACCAGATCGATGGTGAAGAGGTTGCTGTCAGCCACGGTCCCGAGGTGCTCCCACTCACTCGTTCTCGAGGGCGTGGGCCTTGGCCAGCACCGACTCAGCCCCGCCGACGTTGAGGAACGCCTGCTCGGGAACCTCGTCGAGCTCGCCGTCGACCAGCGCCTCGAACGACTGCACGGTTTCCTCCACCGGGACGGTCACGCCCTTGAGCCCGGTGAACACCTCGCCCACGTTGAAGGGCTGGGAGAGGAAGCGCTGGATCTTCCGGGCCCTGGTCACCGTGACCCGGTCCTCTTCGGAGAGCTCGTCCAGACCGAGGATGGCGATGATGTCCTGGAGCTCCTTGTAGCGCTGGAGCACGCCCTGCACCCGTCGGGCCACGTCGTAGTGGCGCTCGCCCACGATCTCGGGCGCCAGGATGTTGGAGGTGGAGGACAACGGGTCCACCGCCGGGTAGATGCCCAGCGACGCGATGTCGCGGGAGAGCTCGGTGGTGGCGTCCAGGTGGGTGAAGGTGGTGAACGGGGCCGGGTCGGTGTAGTCGTCGGCGGGGACGTAGACCGCCTGCAGCGAGGTGATCGACCGACCGCGTGTGGAGGTGATCCGCTCCTGCAGCTGGCCCATCTCGTCGGCCAGCGTGGGCTGGTAGCCGACCGCCGACGGCATCCTCCCGAGGAGGGTGGACACCTCCGACCCGGCCTGGACGAAGCGGAAGATGTTGTCCACGAACAGCAGCACGTCCTGGTTCTTCACGTCCCGGAAGTACTCGGCCATGGTCAGGGCGGCGAGGGCCACCCGCAACCGGACACCGGGAGGCTCGTCCATCTGGCCGTAGACCAGGGCGGCCTTCTCGATGACCCCCGACTCCTGCATCTCGATCCACAGGTCGGTCCCCTCACGGGTCCGCTCGCCGACGCCGGCGAACACCGAGACACCGCCGTGGTTGGTGGCGACCCGGTTGATCATCTCCTGGATGAGCACGGTCTTGCCCACGCCGGCCCCGCCGAACAGGCCGATCTTGCCGCCCTGGACGTACGGCTCGAGGAGGTCGATCACCTTGATGCCGGTCTCGAACATGTTGGCCCGGGGCTCGAGGGAGTCGAAGGCGGGGGCCGGCCGGTGGATCTCCCAGTAGTCCTCTGCCTCCCCGATGGTGTCGGTGTCGAGCGGTTGACCCAGGACATTGAAGACGTGGCCGAGCACGGCGTCCCCCACCGGGACCTGCAGGCCGCGCCCGAGATTGCGCACCTCGGCGCCGCGGGTCAGACCGTCGGTGGCCTTGAGGCAGATGCACCGCACCCGGCCGTCGCCGATCTGTTGGGCGACCTCGGCCACGATCACCTGCTTCGTGCCTTCGAGGTCCACGTCGACCTCGACGGCGCCATTGATCTCCGGCAGGGAGTGCGGAGGGAACTCCACGTCGATGACAGGCCCGGCGATGGCCACCACCCGACCGGAGGGGAGGGTGTCGGCCTTGGTGGGCTGGGTGGCGGTGGTGGTCATGGGCGTCAGGCTCCCTTGGGTTGTTCAGATACGGCGTGCATGGCCTCGATGATCAGGCCGCCCTCGTCCACATCGGACCCGGCCCGCAGGGCCTCGGCCCCTCCGACGATCTCCATGATCTCGGTGGTGATGGTGTCCTGGCGGGCCCGGTTCATGATGCGCGAGTACTTCTTGATCAGCTCGCCGGCATTGTCGGTGGCGGCGGCCATGGCTCGTTGGCGGGCGGTGAGCTCCGAGGCGGAGGCCTCGAGCAGGGCGCCGAAGATCTCCGTCTCGGCGGCGCGAGGGGCCAGCGACTCCAACAGGATGGCGGCGTCCGGCTCGAACTCGGTGTACCCGGCGGGCCGGTCCGCCTCGCCGGTCGTGGACGGCGTTGACGCGGCCGTCTCGGCCTCGGGGGTGGTTTCGGCCTCCCGGGGATCGATCAGCGGGAGCAGCTGGCGGACCTCGACGTGCTGGGTCCCCGCCGACAGGAACCGGGTGGACACGATCAGCACCTGGTCCACCTCTCCGGAGACGAACGGGGTGAGGACGGCGGCCGCCACCTCCCGGGCGTCGGCGAAGGTGGGGCGTTCGCTCATCCCGAGGAACGACTGCTCGACCGGCTGGCCGCGGTAGCGGAAGTAGCTCTGGGCCTTCTTGCCCACCGAGAACAGCCGGCACTCGTGGCCGGCGTCGGCCTCGCCGACCAGCAGTCGCTCCGTGGCCCGGAGCACCGAGCTGTTGTAGCCCCCGCACAGCCCGCGGTCGGCCACCACCGACAGGACGGCGATCTTGGCCACCGACTCGGGGGTGCCCAGCAGACGGCCCGCCGCCTCGGGGTCGCCCAGCGCCGTCTCGAGCACGATGCGGGCCATACCCTGCTGGTAGGGCCGGGCGGCGGCGATCCGCCCCTGGGCACGCACGATCTGCGACGCGGCGATGAGCTCCATCGCCTTGGTGATCTTCTTCGTCGACTGGATGCTCTTGATCCGCCGACGAAGGATGCGCTCTTGACCGCCGGCCACGGATCAGTCGACCTTGCCGGTGTCGAATGCGTCGGTGAACGACCGCAGCGCCGTCTCCAACTTGTCGCCCTCGGGGAGCTTCCCCGAGGTGCGGATGCCGTCGAGGATGTCGGAGTGGTTGGCCCGGAAGAAGGCCCGGAGCTCGGACTCGAACCGCTGCACCTCCGGCACGGGGACATCGTCCACGTAGCCCTCGGAGCCGGCGAAGATCACCAGCACCTGCTCCTCCACCGGGACCGGGGCGTTGAGGCCCTGCTTCAGCAGCTCGGTGAGGCGGTACCCCCGGTCCAGCTGGGCCTGGGACACCTTGTCGAGCTCGGAGCCGAAGGTGGCGAAGGCCTCGAGCTCGCGGAACTGGGCCAGGTCGATCTTGAGGGTACCGGCCACCGACTTCATGGCCTTGACCTGGGCCGCGCTGCCCACGCGGCTGACCGAGACGCCCACGTTGATGGCGGGCCGGACCCCGGCATAGAAGAGCTCGCTCTCCAGGAAGATCTGGCCGTCGGTGATCGAGATCACGTTGGTCGGGATGTAGGCGGAGATGTCCCCGGCCTTGGTCTCGATGATCGGCAGTGCGGTGAGCGATCCTCCCCCGGCCGCATCGGACAGCTTGGCGGCCCGCTCCAGCAGCCGGCTGTGCAGATAGAAGACGTCGCCGGGGTACGCCTCGCGCCCCGGGGGGCGGCGGAGTAGCAGCGACATCTGGCGGTAGGCCTCGGCCTGCTTCGAGAGGTCGTCGTAGACGATGAGCGCATGCTCGCCCGCG
>DASZJN010000246.1:0-8327 GCA_035948045.1 Acidimicrobiales bacterium
TCGATGGCCCCGCGGAGCTGCTCATCCGGGTCCTGGGGGAAGGGTCGGCCCGTGTGGCGCTCGACGATCTGCTGGTAGGCGTCGACGAGATAGCGCAGGAGCTCCACCGGGACGCCGGCGTCGGAGGTCGTGCCGGCCAGCTCCTTGGCCGCCTCGAGGAGCGCGTCGAACTCGTCCCCGGGCACGCCCAGCACGATCCGGCCGTACATGGCCACGAACCGGCGGTAGGAGTCGTAGGCGAATCGTTCGTCGTCGGTCTGCTTGGCCAGGCCCTCGACCGACTGGTCGTTGAGACCGAGGTTGAGGACCGTGTCCATCATTCCCGGCATAGAGAACTTGGCCCCCGACCGCACCGACACCAGCAGTGGGTCGCCGGGGTCGCCGATGCGCTTGCCCATGTTCTTCTCGAGCCTGGCCCTGGCCTTGACCACCTCCCCGGTCAGCCCGTCCGGCCAGCCCCCGTCCATGTAGCTTCGACAGGCGGTGGTGGCGATGGTGAACCCCGGAGGCACCGGCAGGTCGAGTACCGACGTCATCTCGGCCAGATTTGCTCCCTTGCCGCCGAGGAGGTCCTTCATCTCCATCGGGGGCTTGCGATGGGCGTGGTCGAAGTCGTAGACGAATGGCATGGGGACGGGGTCTCCTGGGGTGGAATCGGCGATGCGATCGGGGCGGCACGGTCGCAGCGGGGCGACCATCCAGCCTACCCGGCGGTCGTCGAGGCCAGAGACGACGGAGCCGTCACCGTCATCGTGCCGACGATGCCTGGCGCCTCCGAACGGGTCGGGGTCGAGGCCCGGACCCGGACGCGGTGGCACCGGCGAGGCCGAGGGCCTGGGGCCACCAGCGGTAGAGGAAGGCCCGCTCCTCGTCGTCGGTGCGCTCCT
This sequence comes from Acidimicrobiales bacterium, assembly GCA_035948045.1. GTDB lineage: Bacteria > Actinomycetota > Acidimicrobiia > Acidimicrobiales > RAAP-2 > Bog-756. Next base: position 888 of record DASZJN010000246.1, read on the forward strand.
CGATCGGCTCCCGGCTCACCAGCGAGATGATGACCCGCGCCGCCAGCTCGGAGGCCTCGTCGATCCAGGCGGCCAGCTCCGGCGCCAGCTCCACCACCGGGCCCAGGCAGAGCGCGGCGTAGAACAGCTCGTCGCGGTTGAGGGGTCCGCTGAGGAGCTGACCGCGACGAAAGCGAATGGCCAGTGCCGGCTCGGCCCGGATGCCCCTCACGGAGAACAAGGTGGCCTCGACCAGCCGCTCGGCGGCCGAATGGAATTGGCGGCTATGGGCGATCACCCGCTCCACGAAGGAGTCGCTAGCGGCGATTGCCGCCTGGTTGACGATCTCGTCGCGGTTCTCGAAGTAGGCGTACAGCGTCGGGCGGGACACCCCGGCTTCCGAGGCGATCATGGCCACGCTGGTCCGATCGATCCCGTGCTGCTGCACGCAGCGGACCGCCGCGTCCATGATGCGCCGACGGGCATCGACCTCGTTGGCGGGGATCTGCCCCGACCATGCGACCCGTCTCACCGGCCACAATTTACTGATTGACACATCGGTGTCAAACATATAAAAGAAGGGGATGATGCTCAAGGGGAAGACCGTAGTGGTGACCGGGGTGGGAGGGGGCCTGGGCCGCGAGTGCGCGGCCAGCGCCCTGCGCGACGGGGCCAACGTGGTGCTGGCGGCGAGGACCGCCGAGACCCTCGAGGCCACGGCCTCGGAGCTCGACCCGAGCGGCGAGCATGTCGCCACCCAGGTGACCGACATCACCGACGCCGACTCCTGCGCCTCGCTGGTGGAGCTGGCCCGGCACCGGTTCGGCTCGGTGGACGCCCTGATCCAGGTGGCAGCCTACGAGAACGTCTGGGGCGGCCTCTACGACCTCAAGTTCGAGGCCTGGCGCAAGGCCTTCGAAACCAATGTCATCGGTGCCCTCACCATCATCCGCCCGGTGGCGGAGGCCATGAAGGCCGGGGGTGGGGGCTCGGTGGTGCTCATCGGCTCCCAGTCCATGTTCCAGCCGGCGCTGCCCCAGAGCGGCTACGCCGCATCCAAGAGCGCTCTGCTCTCCGCCATGTACTACCTGTGCGACGAGCTCGGCCCCGACAACATCCGCTGCAACATGGTCGTCCCGTCGTGGATGTGGGGCCCCAACGTCGAGATGTACGTGACCGGCACGGCCAAGAGCCAGGGGCGCAGCACCGAGGCGGTGCTCGAGGACATCGTGGGCAAGTTCCCGCTGCGCCGCATGACCGAGGACGGCGAGGTCGCCGACGTGGCCGCGTTCTTCGCCTCGGACCACGCCAAGGCGGTCACCGGCCAGTACCTTCTGGTCAACTCCGGCGAGATGCTCCGATGACCGCCGCGCCGAAGCGGGTCGTGATCTGGGGGACCGGGTTCGTGGGCAGGATGGTCATCCCCGAGGTGCTGCGCCACCCCGCCTTCGAGCTGGTCGGCGTGGGCGTCAGCAACCCCGACAAAGTCGGCACGGACGTGGGCGCCCTCTGCGGCATCGACCCCATCGGCATGGCCGCCACCGACGACCGGGAGGCACTGATCGGCCTGCGACCCGACGCCCTCGTCCACTTCGGGCCCACCGCTGCCCACGCCAACGACAACATCCGCGACATCGGGGCGTTCCTGCGGGCCGGTATCGACGTGTGCTCCACCGCCATGACGCCCTGGGTGTGGCCGACCATGACCCAGAACCCGCCGGCGTGGGTCGATCCGATCAGCGAGGCCTGCGAGACCGGCGGATCGTCGTGCTTCACCACCGGCATCGACCCCGGCTTCGCCAACGACCTCCTCCCCATGACCCTCATGGGCCTGTGCGGCGAGATCCGGCAGGTGCGGGCCCTGGAGATCCTCGACTACATCAACTACGAGGGCGACTACGAGGACGAGATGGGTATCGGGCGACCGCCCGAGTTCGTCCCGTTGCTCGAGCACACCGACATCCTGGTCATGTCCTGGGGCGCCACCGTGCCCATGATGGCCCACGCCGTGGGCATCGAGCTCGACGAGATCACCAGCACCTGGGAGAAGTGGGCCACCGACAAGCCCATCCAGACGGCCAAGGGGATCATCAACCCGGGGGAGGTGGCCGCCATCAGATTCACCATCAACGGCATCTACAAGGGTGAGCCCCGCATCTGCCTCGAGCACGTGAACCGGGTCGGCAACGACGCCGCCCCCGACTGGCCCCGGGGCAACCAGAACGACGTGTACCGGGTGGTGATCGATGGATCGCCTTCCATCACCCAGGAGACGGCCTTCCGGTTCTCCGACGGCAGTGGCCGCGATGCGGCCGCTGCCGGGTGCCTGGCCACCGGGCTGCGGGCCCTCAACGCCGTCCCCGCCGTCAACGGGCTGCCCCCCGGTTGGGTCACCGCCCTCGACCTGCCGCTCATCCCCGGCATCGGAACGATCCGATAGCCGGTCCCCACCCCCATCCGCCCCGCCTGGCCCGAGACAGGAGCCGCCATGACACCCGATGACCTCGTCCAGATCGAACTGATCAAACGCTTGAAGTACAAGTACCTGCGCTGCCTCGACCAGAAGGGGTGGGACGAGATCGAGACCTGCTTCATGCCCGACGCCACCGCCAGGTACGGGGGCGGGCTCTACGAGTTCGAAGGGCGCGACGCCATCATGGAGTTCCTCCGCGCCTCGATGGGCGCCACCACCATGCTGAGCAGCCACCGGTGCCATCACCCCGAGATCGACCTGGTCGGTGACGACGAGGCCACGGGGACGTGGGCCCTCGAGGACGTGGTCATCCTCACTGACATGGGGATCAACGTGCAGGGTGCGGCGTTCTACACCGACCGGTACGTGAAGCACGGCGGCGCCTGGCTCATCGCCCATACCGGCTACCGCCGCACCTATGAGGAGCTGATGCCCAGGGCCTCGATCAAAGGCCTCAAGCTGACGGCCGACTGGTGGGCCACCGACGGGCGCTCGACGCTCGGCTGAGCGCGGTCAGGCCAGCGTGGCGCCGTCGATGAGCAGGTCGGCGCCGTTCATATGGGCGCCCTCGTCGGAAGCCACATAGGCGATGGCGGCGGCGATGTGCTCGGGCATCCCGAACGGCCCGAGGGGCGTGACCCGGTGGAGCAGCTTGATGTCGGCTCCCTCGGGCAGGTGGAAGGCGGCGGTGATCGGCGTGTCGATGGCCCCGGGGCTGATGCTGTTGGCCCGCAGGCCGGCGGCGGCGTACTCGACGGCCAGGGCCCGGGTGAGCGCGAGCACGCCGCCCTTGGAAGCGACGTAGGCCGTGGCCCACGGCTGGCCCTTGTGGGCGGCGGTCGAGGCCAGGTTCACGATGTTGCCGCGGGTGGCGAGCAGGTGAGGGATCGCCTCGCGGCAGACAAGGAACGTGCCGGTGAGGTTGATGGTGATGAGCCGGTTCCACTCGTCCAATGTGACCTCGTGGGTATGGGCGAACGACAGCACCCCGGCCACGTTGACCACCACATCGAGGTGGCCGAGCCGCTCGGCGGACCGGGCCACCAGGCTCTGGACGCCGGCCTCGGAGCCCACGTCGCCGACCAGGGTGGCGATCGATCCACTGAGGCCCTCGGCGTCGACCGAGAGCTTGGCCAGCAGGTCGGCGTTGACGTCGACAGCCATGACCGCCCCGCCCTCGGCGGCCAACCGGAGGGCCGTGGCCCGACCGATGCCCGATGCCCCCCCGGTGACCAGGATGGACTTGTCGTTGAAGCGGGACGGAGCCATCACCAGACTGTAGGACCTATTCGAATTGGGCGAGGAGCCACGGCCCCGCGGCTGCGGCCGCCGTCAGGCCCGCTCAGACCGCCGGCGCAGCTCCTCCACCAATCCGTCGATGGGGACCCGGACCTGATCGGTGGAGTCGCGGTCCCGGACGGTGACGGCCCGGTCCTCGATCGAGTCGAAGTCGACGGTCACGCACCACGGCGTTCCCACCTCGTCCTGGCGTCGGTAGCGCTTGCCGATGGACTGGGTCACGTCGAAGTCGCACATGAAGTGCACCTGCAGCGACGCCAGGACCTCACGCGCCAGGGGCTCGAGGGTCTCCTTCTTCGACAGGGGCAGCACGGCGATCTGGTACGGGGCCAGTCTCGGATGCAACCGGAGCACGGTGCGGGGCTCCCCCCCGATCTCGTCCTCGTGGTACGCCGACAGGAGGAAGGCCATCATGGCCCGGGTGGCGCCGGCCGCGGGCTCGATGACGTAGGGCACATAGCGCTCACCGGTGGGCTGGTCGAAGTACTCGAGCCGCTCCCCGGACGCCCAGGCATGGGCCACGAGGTCGGCGTCGGTGCGGTTGGCCACGCCCTCGAGCTCGTCCCACCCCCAAGGGAAGAGGAACTCCACATCGGCGGTGGCCACCGCATAGTGGGCGAGCTCATCGGCATCGTGGTGGCGGAGCCGCAGCTCGGAGGGAGGGATTCCCAGGCCCGTGTACCAGCGGTAGCGCTCGTCCAGCCAGTACTCGAACCAGTGCTGGGCCTCGGCGGGCGGGACGAAGTACTCCATCTCCATCTGCTCGAATTCCCGGGTCCGGAAGACGAAGTTCTGCGGCGTGATCTCGTTGCGGAAGGACTTTCCCACCTGGGCGATGCCGAAGGGTGGCTTCTTGCGCGTGGTCTGGAGCACGTTGGCGAAGTTGGTGAACATCCCCTGGGCCGTCTCGGGCCGCAGGTAGGCCACTGCACCCTCGTCCTCGACCGGGCCGGCATGCGTCTTGAACATCAGGTTGAAGGCGCGGGCCTCGGTGAATTCGGTGGATCCGCACGCGGAGCAGACGCCGTCGATCTTGTCGGCGCGCCAGCGCTGGTGGCAGTTCCTGCAGTCCACCAACGGGTCGGTGAAGTTGGACAGGTGGCCCGACGCCTCCCATACCGACGGGGGCGAGAGGATGGCGGCGTCCAGGCCGACCACGTCGTCGCGGCGTTGCACCATGGCCTCCCACCAGGCGTTCTTCACATTGCGCAACAGATTGACGCCCAGGGGCCCGTAGTCGTAGGTGGAACGGAAGCCCCCGTAGATCTCCGCCGACGGGAAGATGAAGCCGCGGCGCTTGCACAGCCCGACGACCTTCTCCATGAGGTCGGCGGGCGCGTCGGGAGGGCCTCCGGGGTCAGGCATAGGGGGGAATCGTACCGGCTGGCTCCCGTTCGTCGGCCCCGACCGCCAGGCGACGGGTCACCGAGTTGGCCAGCAGCCGCCCCCGCACGGTCAGCACCCATCTCCCCTCGACCCGGACCACCAACCCGCTCAGATCGGGGTCGTCGGGCAGCGCCGCCTCGGGCACGCCGGCCGGCGTGCGCAGCCGGAGGGCCAGGGCCTCGAACTGCCGTTGCCGGTCGGTGAGCACCTCTTCCCCGCCGGTGGCGGCCCTCCCCTCCCCGATGAGCGCCACGTACCGATCGGGGGTCCGGACGTTCCACCACCGGCGCCCGGCCCGATGCGAGTGGGCCGCCGACCCGATGCCCCGATACTCACCCTGGTCCCAGTAGAGGCCGTTGTGGCGGCACTCGTGGCCGGGTCGGGACCAGTTGGAGATCTCCTCCCAGGCGTACCCGGCCCGTCCGAGCACGGCGTCGGTCCGTTCGTACCGGACCGCCTGGACGTCGTCATCGGGATGCCGGTCGGGCGCCCCCGCCAGCGGGGTCCCGGGCTCCACCGTCAGCAGGTAGGCGCTGATGTGGGGTGGTGGTGACGCCAGGCCCAGGACGTCGTCGAGGCTCCGCTGCCAGTCCGCATCGACCTCCCCGGCGCCCCCCATGATCAGGTCCACGTTCCACGAGGAGAATCCGGCCTCGGCCACGGCGGCCGCCGCGTCGACCACCTGCTCGGCACCGTGGCGGCGCCCCAGCCCGTCGAGCACGTGGGGCACGGTCGACTGGACGCCGAGCGAGATACGGGTCACCCCTCCGGCCCGGTAGGTGGCCATCCGCGCCGCGGAGGCGTCCTCCGGGTTGCACTCCACTGTGACCTCGGCGCCGACGGTCCGCGGGATGGCGGCCAGGACCTCGACCAGCAGCTCGGCCCGGAGCCGGGACGGGGTTCCGCCACCGAAGAAGACCGAGGTGGCTGCGGGCATCCCCTCGTCCGACCGGGCCCGTCGGAGCTCGGTCACACAGGCGGCCGCATAGGACTCCATCAGATGGTCGCGGTCGGTGTAGGTGGCGAAGGCGCAGTAGTCACAACGAAACCGGCAGAACGGCACGTGCACGTAGACCCCGAAGGGGTGCGAGTCCGTCATCGAGGTCGGGCGGTGGCCACCTCAGGACACCTGGCCCGAGTGGACCGAGCGGAGCCGGCGGTCCAGGTGGGCCTCCATGGCCTCGGTAGCCAGGGAGTTGACCTCGTCGACGGCGGCCGAAGGCGGTTCGGCCAGGACGCCGGCCAGTCCCCCGCCCAACGTCCTGCGCAACAACGAGAGCCCCCCGGCGGACAGGGGCCGGCCCCGACGGCAGTTCCGGCACAGGACTCCCCCCTCCGTGAGGTCGAAGGCCACCAGCAGCCCGGAGTCCTCCTGACCGCACGAGACGCAGACATCGAGCACCGGGGCCGATCCCTCGAGGGCCAGCACCTTGAGGAAGAAGGCCGGCGCCACCATCGGAGAGTCCCGCTCCGCCAGTGCGGCCATGGCGCCGACCAGCATCTCGTAGAGGCGCGGGTTGCCATGCCGCTCCTGGCCGATCTGATCGACCACCTCGAGCATGGACATGGCGGCGGACATGCGGTCGAGGTCCTCCCGGACCGTCCGGAAGGTATCGATGACCTCGACCTGGTTGATCATGTCGAGGTCGCCGCGGCCCTGCCAACCCAGCAGGGCCACGTGGCTGAGCGGCTCGAGCCGTGAGCCAAACTTCGACTTGGTCCGTCGGACGCCCTTGGCCACGGCCCGCACCTTCCCGTGCTGCTCGGTCATGAGCGTGACGATCCGATCCGCCTCACCGAGACGGATGGTCCGCAACACCATGCCCCGGTCGCGGAACAGGGTCATGGCGGTCCGCTCAGCCCTTCGGCCCCCCGGGTGGCCGGCCCCCCTTGACCCGACGGGGCGGGGAGGGTGTCCGGCCCGACGGGTCCGTTGGGACCGCTGGAGGACAGGGGGGCCCGACCCTGTCCGACCGGGCGCCCCGGTGAGCGGCCGTGGCTGCGCCCTCCCCCGAGGAGGTTGTTGCCACCGATGAGGGCGACCAGCACCGGTGGGATCACCACCAGCGGCACCACGGCGGTGAAACCGGCCACAGCCATGAGCACGATGCCGACGTAGGCCACCACACCGAGGACCAGGCCCGTGACGATCCACACTCCCCCGGTGTCGTCGTTCCGGCGGGCGCCGGGGCCGCGCCGTCCGGCCCGGCCCGCCGTCACTGCACGCCGCCGTAGCGCCGCTGGCGCTGCTGGAAGTCGCGCACCGCCTCGAACAGGTGGGTCCGGCGGAAGTCGGGCCACAG
>DASZJN010000247.1:0-8405 GCA_035948045.1 Acidimicrobiales bacterium
CGTATCAGTGACTGGGCCCCGTTCACCGAACCTCCGCATGGGCGGCGACCGGGTCGAAGATGGTGCCGGGGTTGAGGATCCCGACGGGATCGAAGGCCGACTTGATGCGGCGCATGAGGTCGAGCTTGACCGGATCCTCCAGGTCGGCCAGGTAGGAGCGCTTCTCCGTGCCGATCCCGTGCTCACCCGACACCGCCCCGCCCAGCGACACGCCGGCCGCGATGATGTCGTGCAGGAGCCGGTGGCGAACCTCCGAGTCTGATTGCCACACCGAGAGATGGACGTTGCCGTCGCCGGCATGACCACACCCGACCACCAGGGACGAGGTGTGGGCGGCCAGACCGTTGACCGTGGCCAGCATGTCCGGGATGGCAGCCCTGGGCACCACCACGTCCACGATGTCGTCGGCGCCGTTCGCCTTGGCGGCCCAGAACGCTCGCTCACGGGCCCCGATCAGGTCCGTGCCGGCCTGGTCCGGCAGGACGTAGACGTCGAGGGCGCCGAGGGCGGCCAGCCTCTCGGCCAGCTCCTGGGTGTCCTCCTCCAGGCGCTCGGCGTGGTGGTTCTCGAGCACGATCACCAGGTAGGCCACGGCACACGCCTGCACCTCGTCGGGGACTCCGAGGTCGATGCCGGCGTTGGCGGTGATACCCGCCATCGACACCACGTCGATGTACTCGACCACCAGGGGCCCCACCCCGCTGGCCACGACGTGCGGCACGGCGGCGGCGATCTCATCGAGCGACGCGTAGGGAGCCAGCAAGGTGGCGCTGAACCCGGGCCGCGGATGCAGTCGCAGCGTGGCCCGGGTGACCAGGGCGAGCGTGCCTTCCGAGCCGATCACCAGCTGGGTCAGGTCGTAGCCACTGGTGGACTTGACGAACTTCCCTCCCGAGGTGACGACCTCACCGGTGCCGAGGACCGCGGTGATCCCCAGGACGTGATGACGGGTCACGCCGTATTTGACCGCCCGCATCCCGCCGGCATTGGTGGCCACGTTGCCACCCAGGCTGGCCGACTGCTCGCCCGGGAACACCGGATACACCAGGCCGAGGGGAATCAGCGCCGCGTCGAGCTGGGCCAGGGTCAACCCCGGCTCGACCACGGCCACGTGGTTGGCGGTATCGATCTCGAGGATGCGGTTCATCCGCTCGAATGACACCACCACCCCGGCCTCGACCGGAGTGCACCCACCGGACAGCCCCGTGCCGGACCCGCGCGCGATGAGCGGGACACCTTCGGACGCCGCGGCCCTGACGATGGCCGCCACCTCCTCGGTGGAGCCGGGACGGACCACGGCACGGGGACGGACAGGCGAGCCGGTGAGGGCCTCGTCGTGGGTCGCGTCCTCGTTGATGTCGGCACCGGCATCGACGTTCGCCACCCCCACGATGTCGATGAGCCGGTCCTCGATCTCGTGCACCGCCGACACGCTACCGCTTCGCCCACGATCGGCCCCTGGTCGGCCGGCCCGGGATGCGGACGGACGGGAAGGGAGCCGGGAACGGAAGAGACCCGGTGTCCTCCATGCCCCGACGGTAAGGTGCCCTGCGTGGGCATCCTGCTCCGCCGGGACGCTCGTGGCGCCGCCCCGGGCAGTCATCGGCTGCTCCTCCTGGCGTCGGGGTCGGCCGTGGTAGTGGTGCTGTCCGTGGCGGTCGTCCTGTCCGGCCCGGCCCAGGCAATCACGCCGGGCCCCCCGGGCCCGTCCCGCCACGACACGTCTCCGGTCAACCTCTCGACCCCGATCGACATGGCCGACGGCCTAGCGCAGCAGTCCGCCGTCGTGCGCTCCGGCGGTGCCCGTATCGAGGTGCTGACCCCGACCCTGCTGCGACTCGAGTACTCCCCCTCCGGGACGTACGAGAACCGCCCGACCGTCAATGCCATCAACCGGCGGATGCCGGTGCCCAAGTACTCCGCTCAGGTTTCGCACGGTTGGCTGACCGTCCAGACCAGTCGGGCCACCCTCCGCTACAGAGTGGGATCGGGGCCATTCACGGAGGCCAATACGTCGCTGCGGATGGCGGTGGGCGGCCAGATGAGCACCGTGCATCCCACCTGGGAGTGGGAGTGCCCGTTCGGCCAGACCTGCCAGACGGGAGCGGCGGTGCTGGGCGGAGGCGCCTCACTCAGCCAGCTTCAGGGCGGCTACCAGAGCACGGCCGGCTACGCCGGGTACCTCAACCAACAAGGGGCCGGCGCCACCTGGTCTGTCCTGGGTGCACCGAGCGGCCCGGCCGCGGTGTCCATTCGCTACTCGAACCTGGCGGGCGCTCCCCTGGCGACCGTCCCGCGCACGATCAGCCTGGTGGTCAACGGTCAGTTGGCCACCACGTTGACGGCCATGCCCACCGACAGCGCCAACCCGTGGTCGACGCTCACGACGACGGCTCCCCTGGTGTCGGGCTCCAACTCGGTGGCGGTGGTCTGCGGGTCGGGCGACAGTTGCGGCGTCGACATCGACACCCTTGCCATCGGCGCCGCGGGGACCCCGGCATCCCCAGCCGTGCCGTCCGGTTCGCTGGGAGGGTGGGTCCGAGGTTTCGACACCTTCACCTACGGTCCCGGCACGACCTGCCCGCCGGGCACCGCGGGGGACACATGCGAGGCCGTGCTCGAACCCCTGCACACGGACGGCCTCCTCAACACGGCCGGGTGGCGATTGGTCGACGACACCCGCACCGCCGCCTGGACTCCGCAGGGCTGGGTCCGGGCCCGCAGCCCGGGCGGGGACGTCCAGGACGGCTACCTGTTCGCCTACGGCCACGACTACGCCGGCGCGCTGCGCACGTTCGCCCAACTGACCGGCTCGGCCCCGCTGCTCCCCCGCAATGTCTTCGGTGTGTGGTACTCGGACTACCACGCCTATTCCAGTTCGGTCATCCAAGACCAGTTGTACCCGGCCTTCGAGGCCGACCAGGTGCCCCTCAACACGCTGTCGCTCGACACTGACTGGAAGGCCCCCAACAGCTGGGACGGATGGGAGTGGAACAACACCCTGTTCCCCCAACCGGGGTCGTTCCTGAACTGGGCCCGGTCCCATGGGGTCGACGTCACCCTCAACATCCATTCGAGCATCGACGACAACGACCCCAAGCTGGCCGCCGCCCAGCGCATCGCCGGAGGCGGGTTGGCCCCATCCAGCTGCACCGCCGGCCCCTGCAAGGTCTGGGACTGGAGCGCGGTGCCGCAGGCCGAGTCGAACTTCGCCCTCCAGCAGAGCTTCCAGCACCAGGGGGTGGCCTTCTGGTGGCTGGACTGGTGCTGCGACGAGTCGGTCGTGGGCATGCCCGGGCTCACCCCCGACTCGTGGATCGGCCACCTTTACGCTCAGGAGATGGTGAACCAGGGTCAGCGGGGCTTCGTGCTGGCCCGCATCGGCTCGTCCAACGACTACCCGCAGCAGGTGTACGCGGCCGGGCCCTGGTCTGACCACACATCCGCCATCGCCTTCACCGGCGATGCCTGGGGAACCTGGAACACCTTGGCCCGTGAGGTGGCACTCACCCCCGATGAGGCGACCATCGGGCAGCCCTATGTGAGCGACGACATCGGCAGCTTCCTCGGGGCGCCGGGCGGGGTGCCCCAGGTCCCGGCCGATCTCTACGCCAGGTGGGTGCAGTTCGGCACCTTCCAGCCCCTCCTGCGGCTGCACTCGGCCAACGGCAACCGGCTGCCCTGGCAGTTCCCCCAACCGGTGCGCGGCATCACCGACGACTTCCTCCGCCTCCGTGAGGCGCTCATGCCCTACACCTACACGCTGGCATCACAGGCGCACGGCGGTGGCCTTCCTGTGGCGCAGCCGCTCTATCTCGGCTACCCCGAGCAGGCTGCGGCCTATGCGTATCCGGGGGAGTACCTCTACGGATCCGACGTCCTGGTGGCCCCGGTGACGTCTCCGGGCGACCCGGCCAGCACCACGGTGTGGTTCCCGCCGGGGCGCTGGGTGGACTACTTCACCGGGGCCACGTTCACCGGGCCGGCGACCGCCTCCCTGTCGGTGCCCCTCAGTCGCATGCCGGTGTTCGTGCGTGGAGGCGGGATCATCCCCGAGCAGTTGTCCGCCCCCGGGCCGTCGACCTCATCGTCGAGCGGCTCGGGCGCCGCCTCAGGGCCCCTGGTCCTCAAGGTCTTCTCCGGCTCGAGCGGGGCATTTGGCCTGTACGGCGACAGCGGTACAGGGCTCGGGTACTCGCGGGGGCAGTTCACCACGACCCCGATCACCGATGGGGTCCGGTCCACCGGGCCACGGGGCGCCGCCGCCGCCACCGGAGTGACCATCGGCCCATCCCGCGGTCACTACCCGGGGGCGCCCACCGCCGCCCGCTACCGCCTCGACATGGTGGATCTCACCCAACCGTCCCAGGTGACGTTGGACGGGCACCCGCTCGACCGGCGGCCGGCGGGCTCGCAGGCCCAGGGCTGGTACTACCAGGCCGACGCGGCCACCGTGGTGGTCGTCACCCCGTCAGTACCCACCGACCACGCCCTCACCGTGGAGGCCTCGGGTGCCGTGCCCGTCGACCGCCCCGAGCCTCCCGGCGCCGCGTCCTGAGCGGCGCCCCCACGCCGGGTGGGGGCCCGCGACGCGATCGAGGCGCCGCAACTCACGGTGACCCGATTGCCGCCAGCCTCGGGACCACCCGCTCCCCGACCTCGGTGACCCATGCCACCGGGTCCCGCCCCAACGGCATCAGCTCGACCGCCTCGATCCCGAGCCGGGCGTACTGGTCCATGGTGGCGAGGAAGCCGTCGACGTCGTCCAGCGGATTGTCGAACCCCAGGATCGTCCTCTCGATGGCGGCCGGGTCCCGGTCCTCCGCGTCGCAGTGGCGGGCCAGGACGTCGAGCTTGTGGGCCACCAGGGCCGGGTCGGGCGCGAAGAGGTTGCAGGCGTCGGCGTAGCGGGCCACCAACCGCAGGGTCTTCCGCTCCCCGCTCCCGCCGACGAGGATCTTGGGCCTCGGATGCTGGATCGGGCGAGGCGAGCAGATGGTCTCGGCCAACTGATAGTGCGTGCCCGTATAGGGCCCGTCGTCGTCGCTCCACATCTGATGGCAGATCTGGAGTGTCTCCTCCAGGCGCTCGAACCGCTCGCTCACCGGTGGGAACGGCACCCCGAGCCCTCGGTGCTCGCGCTCGTACCAAGCCGCCCCGATGCCCAGCTGGGCCCGACCGCGGGACAGCACGTCGAGCGTGGTCACGATCTTGGCCAGCAGCCCGGGGTGGCGGTAGGTGACCCCGGTGACGAGCAGGCTCAGGGTCATCCGCTCGGTGCGGCCGGCCAAAAAACCGAGGGAGGTGTACCCCTCGAGCATCGGATCCTGCGAGGTGGCGAACTGCTCCATCTGGAACCAGTGGTCCATGAGGGTGAAGGTCGAACAGCCGCCCGCCTCCGCCGCCCGCGCCGTGTCCGACAAGGTCGTGGACAGCGATCCGGGCGAGTCGGGAAGCGTGAAGTTCACGAAGTGGATGCCTAGCCTCACGGGGACCTCCTCATTGATCGCTCATTGCTCGCTCATTGCTCGGTTCGGTTCCCACTCGGCTCGATCATCGAGCGGAGTCCGGTCATGCCGTGCCGATCCCAGGGCCCACCTCATTCGGGGAAGAATCGGGGCAGGAAGCGCCGGTTGGCCGACAGCAGGGCGTCCGCCAGTTGCTCGGCCCGCGGATACTGACCCACCAGGGGATTGGCCACCAGGGCCCTGATCATGGTCTCGCGGCTCCCCGACAGGGCGGCCTCCACGGCCAGGCGTTCGTAGGCCTTGCAGTGCGCCACCAGGCCGGACATGTCCGGCGGCAGGGGACGCTGGGGCAACGGATGGGCGCCGTCGCGGTCGACGGTGCAGGGGATCTCCACCACGGCATCGTCGGGCAGGCCGGAGAGGGCCCCGTCGTTGCGGACGTCCACCACCTGGACGTCACCGGTTCCGGCATGGAGCGAGGCGATGAGCCGGACCGCGGCCTCGGAGTAGAAGGAGCCGCCGCGCCAGGAGAGCTTCTCGGGCTTGGTGACCACGGACGGGTCGCGGTACTCGGCCAGCAACTCGGCCTCCAGCTCGGCCACCACCTCGGCCCTCGAGCGCCAGCCCGGCGCCGCCTGCTCGGCCACGTCCTGGTCGAGGCAGTAGTAGTAGTGCAGGTAGTACGAGGGCAGTGCCCCCAGCAGGCGGAGCAGCCCGGCCGGGGTGCCGCTCTCCAGCTCGAGCTCGGGGCTGAACCGATCCAGCAGCTCGGGCATCCGGTCGACCCCGTCGACCACGGCCGACCGGGCCCAGGTCAGATGGTTGAGCCCCACGTGCTCGAGCTCGACCGCGTCCGGATCGACCCCGAGGTAGTGCGCGATGCGTCGCTGGACGGTGATGGCCACGTTGCACAGGCCGACGGCGCGGTGTCCCTCGTCGGCCAGGGCCTGGGTCACGATGCCCACGGGGTTGGTGAAGTCCACCACCCAGGCGCCGGGCGCAGCCCGGTGGGCCGTCTCCTCGGCGATCTCGAGCACCAGGGGGACGGTGCGCAGGGCCTTGGCCAGCCCGCCCGGGCCGGTCGTCTCCTGACCCAGGCAGCCGTACCCGATGGGAAGGGTCTCGTCGGTGTGTCGGGCCGCTTGGCCACCCACCCGTAGCTGGATGATGACGAAGTCGGCCCCGTCGATGGCCCGGGTCCGATCGTCGGTGGTGACCAGCTCCCCGGCCCAGCCCCGCTGGCGCAGGATGCGGTCGGCCAGCCCGCCCACGGCCTCCAGGCGATCGGAGTCGGGGTCAAGGAGGACGAGCTCGTCGACCACCAACCGGTCCTCGTGGGCGCACAGGCAGTCGACCAGCTCCGGCGTGTAGGTGCTGCCACCTCCCACCACGGCCACCTTTGTTCCCACGCATCGAACGTAACATCAGCGGGTGGTCATCGACCGGGGGGATCAGTGACGGAGCCCGCGGGTGGGGCCGCGGCCGTCCTGGCCGTCGACGGCGGGGCGTCGAAGACCGACGTCTGGGTCGTGGGGACTGACGGCTCGATCCTCGGCACCGCCCGCGGCGGTGGGTCGAACCACCAGTTCTTCGGGCTGGACGGGGCCATGGACGCACTCGGGTCGACCATCAAGGCCGCGCTCGGTTCGGCCGCCGTCGACCCCGGGTCGCGCCCCCCGGTGGACGTGGGCGCGTACTGCCTGGCCGGGGTGGACCTCCCCGTCGACGAGGATCGGCTGAGGGAGGCCATCGCCGCTCGCGGTTGGAGCTCGGTCGACCTGGTTCGCAATGACACCGTGGCCGTGCTGCGGGCCGGGGCCCGGTCGGGCTGGGGGGTCGGGGTGGTGTGCGGCTCGGGCCTCAATTGCGTGGGGCTGGGTCCGGACGGATCGATCGAGCGTTTCCCGTCCCTGGCCGAGCTGTCGGGCGACTTCACCCCCGGCGGGTCGTGGCTGGGGGTACGAGCCCTGGGCCTGGCGCTGCGCTCGCGCGACGGCCGGGGCGGGCCTACCGCCCTGGCCGAACTAGTGCCGGCCCACTTCGGCCTGCCCGATCCGGAGGCCGTGCTCGCCGCTGTCTACATCGGGACGCTCGACTACGGCCGCCTGTTCGAGCTGGCTCGGGTCTGCCTCGATGCGGCGGCCGCCGGCGACGCCCCCGCCGCGGGGGCGGTGGCTCTGCTGGCCGACGAGGTGGTGGCCATGGCCGCGGCCATCATCGGACGGCTCGGTGTGGCCGGCGACGAGGTGGAGGTCGTCCTCGGCGGCGGGGTGTTCGACAGCACCTACGCGGACTTTGCCGCCCGGGTCGAGGCCGGTGTCCTGGCGGTGGCGCCGGGTGCCCACTTCCGTCGTCTCGAATCGCCCCCGGTGCTCGGGGCTGCCCTGCTGGGCCTCGACGCCCTCGGAGCGCCGGACGAGGCCAAGAGCCGTCTCCGGTCCGCGGCACCGATGACCGACGTAGCGGCGGCGGGCTGACGGGCCCATGGACTCCTCTATGAAGGACCCCTGGTGGCGGTCAGGCGTGCTCTACGAGGTCTATCCACGCTCGTTCGCCGACTCCGACGGTGACGGCATCGGCGATCTCGGCGGCCTCATCGACCGTCTCGATCATCTCGAGTGGCTCGGCGTGGATGGCATCTGGCTCTCGCCCGTCTCGCCCTCCCCCAACGCCGACTGGGGCTACGACGTGGCCGACTACTGCGCCGTCGACCCCGACTACGGCACCCTCGAGACGCTCGACGCCCTGGTGGCCGGGGCCGCCCGGAGGGGCATCCGCATCCTGCTCGACCTGGTACCCAACCACACCAGTGAGCAGCACCCGTGGTTCGTCGACTCTCGTTCGTCGCGAACCTCGGAACACCGCGACTGGTATGTCTGGGCTGACCCGGGCCCGGACGGCTCGACACCCAACAATTGGACGGCCCAGTTCGGCGGG
>DASZJN010000248.1:0-3249 GCA_035948045.1 Acidimicrobiales bacterium
CGGGATTGCGGTCGAAGAAGCCGACAGGGATCAGCGAAAAGCCGGTGTACTCCACCGGCATCACGGGCCAATCCTCGGGCCGCGGCAGGTGCGTGACTCCGAAGGAGTGCCACAGCACGATGTCGGTGTCGACGATCGCCCGGTCCCGGGCCGTCCAGGCGGGCAGGCCCTCGCCCCCGCTGGACTGGTTGGGGTACTCGCCGGCGGCCCGCCGCTCTTCCTCGTCGAAGGGGGTCACCCAGAGGTTCTCGGCGGCGAACGCAGCCCGGCGCCCGACGCTCGATGCCGGGTCGGCCAGCAGGGTCGGGGTCGAGGCCGGCAACAGCTTGTAGGCCGTGGGCTGGCCCACAGCATTGGTCTTGGAGCGGTTGGCGATCTTCCAGATCCGGCTCCGGGACGGGTCGACCCGGCGGCGCGCCGCCAGCTCGCTGTCCAACCGCGTCGCCGTCGGCGCGAAGGCGTTGTTCCACGGGTTGTCCTCACCGGGCGGCGAGGGCAGCGTGTCGACCTCGAACACCGAGTTGTCCGGACCGTCGATCTCGATGTCGAGACGGACGTTGAACATGTGCTGGTGGTACGGCGCGGCCAGGCCGGGAGCGATCATGTTGGCGTTCGGTCCGGGGTCGTCGCCGTCGACACCCATGGTCGACATGATGCCCGACAGCTTGACTTCCAGCTGCACCGTCCCGTCGAGATAGAAGTACCAGTAGAAGCCGTACTCGTAGTTCCCGACGGTGGCGATGGAGCTGATGACCAGTCGCCGGGAGCGGCGCACCTCGGTTCGCCCCGACGGCAGGTCGACGTGCTTCCAGAGGATGCCGTAGTCCTCCTCGTGCATGCAGATGGCGTTGGCCCGCGTCCGGGGCTTGCCGTGCTCGTCGGCGAACACGTCGTCGAAGTAGTGGATCTCACCGAGGCAGTCACAGCCGAGCGTCAACGAATTGGCCATGCGTCCGAGGCCCCACTCGCCCGCGTCGAAGGCGCTCTTCCAGGCGTGCATCGGGCCCGGGTGGCCGTAGGGGACCACCATCTCGCTCACCGAGGCGCGATAGATCAGCGGGCGGACGCCACCGGCGTCCTCGTAGCCGATCGTGTGGAGCACCAGCCCCTCGTGCGGGTCCATGCCGACCCGCATCGACCACTTCTGCCAGCGCACCAGGTTGCCCTCCACCGTGAAGCTGGGCCCTTCGGGCTGGGTGATGGTGAGCGGGCGCAGGTCGGCGCGCAGCGGTCCGTTGTGCTCGGGGTAGTAACTCCCGCCTTGGGGCGGGAAGGGCACCACGCCGAGGTCGACCACCTCGAGCACCTCGCCCCGTCCCCCGTCCACATAGGCCATGAGGCCTTCGAGGGGACGGGCGTAGCCGTTGTCGTCGGTCGAGTCGCGCAGGTAGGCCAGACAGCGGAAGATCCGCCGACCCTCCTCGTGGGCCACCCCGAAGGTGCCGGCCGGCCACGGGTCGATCTGGACCAGCGAGGTGTCCTCTATCCCCCGCCGGACCAGCGCGGCGTTCCAGTCCGCGTGCTCGTGCAGTGCCACCAGGGTGGCCATGGCGTCTTCCATCTGCAGTCCCGGGCGGACTCCGGGCACCTCGCGCCAGAGGTCCACCTCACCCCGGGTGACCGAGATGATCGCCTCGGTCACGTTGGCCTCGGGGCCCTGGAGCAGCTGGAGGCGGACCCGCCGGTCGACCGTCACGTCCTCGCCCCGGTCGAAGGCCCGTACGAGGTCCTTGGGGGGCTCGCACAGGGCGACGTAGGCGTAGCGGACTTCCGCGGCGGGGATGCTGGTGCGCCCGCTGTCGGCCACGATCTGGCGGGCCCGGGTGATCTCGTCTCCGGCCAGAGGGGCCAGGGGGTGCAGCGGGGGGTTGGTCATGTCGGCGTAATCCTAAGCGTCCGATGGCGATGACCCCGTAGGGTGCCAGCATGACCGACCTGGGGGATCGCCCCCTCCGCACGGCTCGCGAGCTGGCCCGGCGTACGGGGGTCGAGCACCACGACGTGCTGGTCATCCTCGGGACCGGTCTGGCCGGGACGGCTGCCCTGCTCGGCAGCTCGGGCCCGTCGCTGCCGCTGGCCACCCTCCCGTTCTTTCCCCGCTACACCGCCACCGGCCATCACGCCGAGGCCTGGTCGGTGCCCATGGGCGACAAGATGGTCCTCGTCTTCGGCGGGCGTGCCCACCTCTATGAAGGCCTCGACGTGGCCGACGTGGTCCATCCCCTTCGCACCGGGATCGCCGCTGGATGCTCCACCGTCCTCCTCACCGCCGCCGTCGGCGGCCTCCGGCAGGACCTGGCCACCGGCTCGGTGGTCACCGTGTCCGACCAGATCAACCTGACCGGGCGCTCCCCGTTGTTGGGGCCCCAGTTCACCGACATGGTGGACGCCTACGCCCCCGAGCTGCGCGCGCTGGCCCGGGCCACGCCCGGTGTCCCCACCCCAGCCGAGGGCGTGTACGCCCAGGTCCTGGGTCCGCAATTCGAGACGGCGGCCGAGGTGGCCATGTTGCGCCAGCTGGGGGCCGACGTGGTGGGTATGTCCATGGCCATCGAGACCATCGCCGCCCGGCACGCCGGGGCCGCGGTCCTGGGCCTGGCCGTGGTCACCAACGCGTCGGCGGGCACCTCGACCGACATCGCCCAGGTCGCGGCGGAGGCCGCACCCACCGTGGCCGCCATGGTCCGTCACGTCGTAGGGTCGCTCCCATGACCACAGCGCCGCGCGGCATCGACCACGTCGCCCTCAACGTCCCCGACGTACCGGCGGCACTCGCCTTCTACACCGATGTCCTGGGGCTGACCCAACGCGACGATCGCCCCGACTTCGGCATCGCCGGAGCGTGGCTCAATGCCGGCGAGCAGCAGGTCCATCTCATCGAGCTCCCGCCGCCGAACAACATGGGACAGCACTTCGCCCTGCTCTACGAGAACATCGGCGCAGTGGTCGAGAAGCTACGGGCGCAGGGATTCACCGTGAGCGACCCAGCGGCGAGCAGCCCGGGCCGCCACCAGGCGTTCCTCAACGATCCATGGGGCAACGCCATCGAACTGCACCAGCACGACTCGAGCCCAGCGGGTGAGCCAGCCCCGTAAGCCGCGCCAGGTCGCTGGGTCAGTTGACAGGGCCAGTCAGACGCCGGTCACGACGTCGACGTGCTTGCGGCCACGGCGAGCGCCGAACTTGACCACGCCGTCGGCCGTGGCGAACAGCGTGTCGTCGCCGCCCCGGCCCACGTTCGCACCGGGG
>DASZJN010000249.1:0-3276 GCA_035948045.1 Acidimicrobiales bacterium
CCTGCGCCTGGTCACCGAGGCCGGACAGGGCTGGATCAACCTCATGCCCGGTGTGGCGTCCGACGAAGCTCAGAGTACGACCGTGTCCGCCGGGGTCTTCGCCCTCTTCGGCAACCGTCAGGCCCCGGTGACGATGTGCACGCTCATGCCGGCCAGCCCGAGCAAGCGGGCCTTCGACGGCGTGACCATCGGCGTGCTCCATCCGACCGGGAACAAAGTGGTGGCCCGCCTGGCCGACGCCGGAGTCCCGATGCCCGACGGCTGGGTGGTGCGACAGGATCACAACCGGCGAGGCCTGGTGGTGCGGGCCCTTCGGGGCGCACCCGAGAGCGAGATCATCGAGTGGAGCCTCCGAGCCGGGGCCGCGCTGTGTCGAGAGGAAATGACCGGGGAGTGGCAGGCCGTGGTCTACCTTCCCTAGGTGGCCACCGGAGCGCAGCGCGACAAGAACGAGCTGCGCGAGGGCGTGGCCCGCTGGGTCCGGGACCACGGCGACCTCGTGCCGGGCCGGTCCGAAGATGGTCGGCCGCTCGAGGTCACCGGCGTGGACCACGCCGCCGGCGGCATGGCCAATGAGACCGTCATGGTGGAAATGGGGAGGGGACATCCCGGGATAGTGCTGCGCCTCCCACCACTCGAGCCGACGTTTCCCGGGACGGACCTCTCCGCTCAGGCCGCCGTCCAGAACGCGGTGGCGGCAGCGGGGATCCCCGCGCCCGCTCCGACGGTCTTCGTGAGCGACCTCCGTTGGATCGGCACACCCTTCCTAGTGATGCCCAGGGTCAACGGGATCATCCCCGGGCCGGCACCGGTGTTCGATCCGATGATCACCGGCGCGTCACCTGAGCGGCAGCGGAGCTACGTCGACGGGCTCCTTGACACGCTGGCGGCGGTCCACTCCGTGGATTGGCAGGCCTCCGGTATCGGCCCGTTGCTGCCGGGACCGAGGCTGGACGGGACGCTGGACGACTGGACGAGGTATGTCGAATGGGCCGGCGAGGGTGCACCCCTGCCCGTGCTGGGCGCTGCGCTGTCCTGGTGTCGCCGGCATCAGCCCCCGGCCGCCGTGGGCGATGACCCGGGTGATGCTCCGGCCTTGACCTGGGGCGATCCTCGGCTCGGCAATCTAGTCTTTGACGAGGCCGGTGTGGTGCACGCCGTCCTGGATTGGGACCTGGCCGCCATCGGGCCTCCCGAGATGGATCTGGGCTGGTACTTCGGCTTGGAGTTCATGATGGACCGGCTCTTCGGGCAACGGGTGCCCGGTTTCCCTGAGCGGGCAGAGGCAGTCGAGACCTACCAGCGGCGCAGTGGTCACACCGTGAGCAACTTGGCCTGGCACGAGGTGTTCGCCTTGGTGCGCGCTCTGGCCATCAATGACCGGCACCAACGGATTGCCGCGGCGCAGAGGCAGGGAACGACCGGACGAGGTCGGCCCGATCGCCGGACGGAGAATCCAATGATCGAGATTCTCTCGGCTCGCATCGACGCGGCCGGGTAGCGCCGGCCGCCTCACCCGCCTGGTCTTCGCCGGTTGGCGGCGGATCGGGGATGGGGCCTGTGTGTGCCCGTTGGGCCCGGGGCCCGGGGCCCGGGGCCGGGGGCCGGGGGCCGGCATGGTCGGGTTGGTGTGGGCCGGATCGGTCGGGGTCGGTGTGGAACGTGCCGGTACATTGTGGTCCGTGCGACAAGACGAGGAGACCCGGACGCGGAGCAAATCATTCGGTGAGATTGCGACCGACTACGACCGCTTTCGACCTGGACCGCCAGATGAGGCGGTCGACTGGCTGCTGCCCGCAGGGGCTGTCGACGTGCTGGAGCTCGGTGCTGGAACCGGAGGACTCACCCGCCAACTTGTTGAGCGCGTGCGCCATGTCCGGGCAGTGGAGCCCGACGACCGGATGCGAGTCGTGCTGGCCGACCGCGTGCCGCGAGCCGAAGTGGTGGCTGGCCGGGCGGAGGAAGTTCCGGCTGACGACAGCTCCTTCGACGCGGTGATGGTCGCCTCGGCCTGGCATTGGGTCGACGAGGAGCGGGCGGTGCCCGAAGTGGCTCGCGTGCTGCGCCCCGGTGGGTGGCTTTCCCTGCTGTGGAGCGGGCCCGACCGCACGATCGACTGGGTCAGGGCGATCTTTGCGGGAGGCCGGACGCTGAGTGCCGAACGCATCGAGGCCTGGGATGCCCGACGCCGTGAACGGCACACCGTGAACCTGGGTCCAGGGAGCCCCTTCACCGAACCCGAGCAGCGAAGGGTCAGCTGGGCGATGCCCATGACGCGGGCGGAAATATTGGGCTTGGTGGGCACCTACAGCGTTGCCATCACCATGAGTGAGGCGGCGCGGGAGGAACACGTCGCCTCGATTTCTCGCCAACTAGATACCCACACGGCTCTGGCCAAAGACGGAACTCTCGAGATGCCGATGCGCTGCCTGTGCTGGCGAGCGGCACTGCGCTGACCTCGGTCACCTCCAGGTCCCGACCTCTCTGCGGACCCGCTCGAGCTATTTCAGCAGCGAGAACCCCATGACCCCGGCCTTCGCCACCTCGTAACACAACGTGTCGTAGGGCTCGACCAATCCGTAGGTCACCTCGCCGTCGCAGGCAATGCGGCAGTGATGTTGGTCCTGCCCGGCCAGGCGGGTGCGGATGGCGGGATCGGTGACGTCATAGGTCTCACCGGTCACCACCACCTCGTCGCCCTGGGCCACCTTCATCCCGTGCCAGAGGTCGCCGTCCGGGGTGCCCCCGTTGGGGCCGCCGTACATCCCGCAGCGTAGAAAGGCGATCTGATTCCCCAGGCGCTCGAAGGTCATCGTCTTGACCAAACCATCGGCAAAGACCAGATCAACCTCGCCGCTGAGCAACAGATGCGTGTCGTCCTCGAATCGCATGCGATGGAGCCGACGGGCCAGGGTGCCGCTCTTCTTGTGGGTGCGGTCGCCCAGGTTGTAGAGCAGATGGTCACCCCACACGCCGAAGTCCTCGAACTCGACCCACTCGCCGCTGTGGGGATGCTGCATGCCCATATACCGTCCGGGACCGCCGACCCCGTCTCGGGTACCCCAATGGTGGTCGCGGGTGCCCAGGTAGTCGGTCCGGTTGACGTCGAAGCGCTGGCCGCCGGCCTCGACCCAGCCCTCTTGACGGCCGAACCCGTCATAGCCGGCCACCGGGCTGACGGCCCGGCCGCCGACGATCATCCCGGCTCCCAGTTGCCGGAAGATCGGGCGCTTGGTGTCGAACCAGGACAGGTCGAACGTGACGCCGAACTCGTTC
>DASZJN010000250.1:0-1621 GCA_035948045.1 Acidimicrobiales bacterium
GCGCCGGGCCCGCACGACGCCGGTTACCTCTTCGGCGTGTTCAGCGCGCTGATGACGCGCCCGACCACATCCGCCGGACAGCGCTGAGCGAGAGAGACAGAGGACGTCACCGTGCCGCGCCGCGAGGATTTGAAGACGATCTTGGTCATCGGCTCGGGCCCGATCGTCATCGGCCAGGCCTGTGAGTTCGACTACTCGGGCACCCAGGCCTGCCGGGTTCTGCGGCAGGAGGGGTACCGGGTGGTGCTGGCCAACTCCAACCCGGCCACCATCATGACCGACCCCTCGATGGCCGACCGGACCTACGTGGAGCCACTCGACCCCGACGTGCTCACCGCCATTATCGAGCGAGAGCGGCCCGACGCCCTGCTGCCCACCCTGGGCGGGCAGACCGCCCTCAACCTGACCATGGCCCTGGCCGACCGTGGCGTCCTCGACGCCTACGGGGTGGAGGTCATCGGGGCCAACGCCGAGGCCATCGCCACCGCCGAGGACCGCGAGCGGTTCAAGGCGGCCATGGAAGAGATCGGGCTGGCCGTGCCGGCGTCGGGATTCGCCCACTCGCTGGACGAGGCCCTGGCCATCGGCGAATCGATCGGCTTCCCCATCATGGTGCGACCGAGCTACATCCTGGGGGGTGCCGGCACCGGCATCGCCGCCACCCGTGAGCAGCTGACCCGCTTGGCCGCCGAAGGTCTGGACGCCTCGCCGATCAGCGAGGTGCTCGTCGAGCAGTCCATCGCCGGGCAGAAGGAGTTCGAACTGGAGGTGATGCGGGACAACGCCGACAACTGCGTGGTCATCTGCTCCATCGAGAACTTCGACCCGATGGGGGTGCATACCGGCGACTCGATCACGGTGGCTCCCGCCCAGACGCTGACCGATGTCGAGTACCAGGCCATGCGGGATGCGGCCTTCGCCTGCATCCGTCGGGTCGGTGTGGAGACGGGGGGGTCGAACGTGCAGTTCGCCCTCGACCCGTCCGACGGGCGCCAGGTGGTCATCGAGATGAACCCGCGGGTGTCCCGATCGTCCGCGCTGGCCTCCAAGGCCACCGGGTTTCCCATTGCCAAGATCGCCGCCCGGCTGGCCGTGGGCTATCGGTTGGATGAGATCACCAACGACATCACCGGTGTGACCCCGGCATCCTTCGAGCCCACCATCGACTACGTGGTGACCAAGATCCCCCGCTGGGCCTTCGAGAAGCTGCCCGGTGCCACCGACGAGCTGGGTACCCGCATGCAATCGGTGGGGGAGGTGATGGGCATCGGCCGGACGTTCCCGGAATCCCTGCAGAAGGCCATCCGATCGCTGGAGCAGGGCCGCTGGGGCCTCAACGCCGATCCGGCGGAGACCGCCATCGACCCGTTGTCCACGGACCAGCTCACCATGGACGTTGCCACCGCCACCCCCGAGCGCGTGTTCCAGCTCGAGACCCTGCTCCGCCGCGGCGTCTCCGTCGACGAGCTGGCCGCCGGCACCGGCATCGATCCCTGGTTTCTCTCGGCTATGGCCGAAGTCACCGATGCCCGCATGGCCCTCGACCTCCAGGTGACCCTGGGCGTCACGGTGGCCGATGTGGACCGGCGGGGATGGCGGCGGCTCCGGCGGCTGGGCTTCT
>DASZJN010000251.1:0-6413 GCA_035948045.1 Acidimicrobiales bacterium
GACCACGACCGATCGACCCGGGATCGGCTCATTGCCCCGTGCCCCACCGCCCCTCGACACGGTGGCCCTACGATGACGGCGTGGCTCGGGACCTCGCGATAGACCTCGGGACGGCCAACACCCTCGTTTACGCCAAGGGCAAGGGGATCGTGTTGAACCAGCCGACGGTCATCGCCCTCAACACCAGGACCCATGAGGTTCTGGCGGTCGGCAACGAGGCCTGGAAGATGATCGGGCGGACACCGGGATACATCGTGGCGGTCCGGCCCTTGCGGGAAGGAGCCATCACCGACTTCGACATCACCGAGCGGATGATCCGGCTCCTCCTCCGGCGAGCGGGGATCACCAAGCTGAACCGGCCCCGAGTGCTGATCTGTGTACCCTCGGCCATCACCTCGGTGGAGCGTCGCGCCGTCAAGGAGGCAGCCCGGCGGGCCGGAGCCTCGGCCGCCCACCTCATCGAACAGCCGATGGCTGCCGCCATCGGCGCCGGGTTGGACATCCACGAGCCGGTCGGCAACATGGTGGTCGACGTGGGCGGAGGCACCACCGAGACGGCGGTGATCTCACTGGGTGGGGTCGTCGCCTCCCGGGCCATCCGCTGTGGTGGGTTCGACATGGACGCGGCTATTCAGCAGTACGTGCGCCAGCACCACGGGATCGCCATCGGCGAGCGCACCGGCGAGGAGCTCAAGTTGGCCATCGGTTCGGCCCTGCCCTACGCCGACGAGGTGAAGGCCGAGGTCAGAGGCCGGGAGATCGCCACCGGTCTCCCGAAGACGGTGATCCTCTCGCCCGAGGAGGTCCGGTACGCCTTGCGCGACCAGGTGGATGCCTTCATAGATGATGTCCTGGGCCAGCTCCGGAGGTGATTCGGCCAGGCAGCCGACCACGGTGGTGACGATGAGCTCGACCTGCTCCCGGAGCGCATACCGGACCTCCTCGGGAGAAAGCACCACCGTCTTGGGCAGACCGGTGGTGATCTCCCGGCCGCGCACCTCCGCCTTCACCTCGTCGGCATAGGGGAGCGCCGAACCGATGGCCAGCTTGATCTCCTCGCCGGTCCGTTCCCCGATGGCGATTCCGTGTTCGTGGCGCACGTAGTGCTGGATGGCTGCGTCCATGTCGAACCCGCCGCACCGGATGGCCTGGGAAGCTACCACCCCGCCCAGCGAGATGACCGCCGTCTCGGTGGTGCCTCCGCCCACGTCGACCACCATGTTGCCCACCGGCTCGTGGATGTCGAGCCCCGCTCCGATGGCCGCCGCCATCGGCTGCTCGATGAGGTGGGCCGCGGAGGCGCCGGCCCGACGCGCCGCCTCCTTCACCGCTCTGCGCTCCACCGAGGTGATGGCCGACGGCACGCAGATCAGCACCCGTGGCCGGGTCAGCTTGGTGATGCCGGCCCGGCGCAGAAGGAGCCGGATCATTCGTTCGGTGATGTCGAAGTCGGTGATGGCCCCCTCGCGCAGGGGTCGGACGGCCACGATGTAGCCGGGCGTCCTCCCGATCATCTTCCACGCCTCGTTCCCCACCGCCAGGACGTCGTGGGTCCTGGTGTTGAGGGCGATGACGGTCGGTTGGTTCAACACGATCCCCCGGCCCTTGGCATAGACGAGGGTATTGGCCGTCCCGAGATCGATCGCGAGGTCCCGAGCCACCGCCTCATCGTAGGGCCATGGTGTCGCTGTGCGGCGGGAGCACGCTGATCGTTGCCCGCTGAGGGGCATCCAGCGGTGGGAGGCGACGTCCCAAACGGTGCCGTCGTCACTATCCTCGCGCCGTGGACGCAGAGGACCAGTGGGCCTCGGGGGAAGATCCCGGCGACGACTCGGGGGACGAGGTGGAACCCGACAGGATGCTGGGGTGGATCTCGCCCGACGACCGTCTGTGGCGGCATCCCTCGGAATCGAGCGCACCGGCCAGGGGGTCCTCAACCGTCGTCATCGGGCCGAGCAGTTCTTCGACCCGCTCCCGTTCGGGGACCTGGATCGTGGGCGGTACCGCCTGCATCGTCCTGGCGCTGGTGGTCGCCGGCGCCGTCATGGTGACCACGGGCACGGCCGAGCAGGACGGCCCGGGCGGTCCGACGACCACGGTTTCCCTCACCTCGGCGCCGACCACCGAGCCGGGTGCCGGCCACCCGGTCACGATGGCCTCCCTGGCGCCCATGATGTCCGCCATTCGACCGTCCACGGTCGTGATGAGCATCGAGCGGTCGTCCGGCACCACCGTCACCACCGGTCTGGTGGCGGAGTCGGGCGGCATCATCGTCACGACGTCGGAAGCGCTGTCCGGGGCGAAGTCCATCACCGTCATCGAGCCGGGGGGGTCCCGCCAGGTGGCGACTCTGGTCGGCGTCGACCAACCGTCCGGGCTCGCCGTCGTGCGGATCAGCGACGATCTCCCCGCCGCCACCTTCGACAACGGGGATCCCTCGACCGGCACCGCAGCCATCGCCATGGCCCTCGAGCCCGGGCAACCGACCCACGGGGGCCCGACGCCGGTCGTCTATGCCGGCACGGTCCTCTCGGCCGGGCAGGCGGTCGGCGCGGACGCCGTCACCAGCACCTTCGCCGCCACGGCCATCCGCGCCCCCCTGTCCGGTGACGACCTCGGATGTCCCCTGGTCAACGGCGCCGGCCATGTGTCGGGAATGTTGGAGAAGACCGTCCAATACGGGGCGTCGACCATCTCGGTGTTCCTGCCCGCCGGGCTCGTCCGCGGCGTCGCCCTGCAGCTTGTCGCTTCGGGAGCGGTGATCCACGGTTCGCTCGGGGTCAACACGAGCGATGCAGATCCCAGCACCACGACCTCCACCTCCGTCAGCGCCGCCCCGGCCCCGGCGGCGGGGGCCCGGCTCGACTCCGTTGACATCGACAGTCCGGCCGCCCTCAAAGGCATGCAGCCCGGGGACATCATCACCGCTATCGACGACTACCCGGTGCGTTCGAGCGCCGAGCTGACGACCAGGCTCTATCCCGATCAACCGGGGACACCGGTGCTGGTGACCCTGAACCGGGGAGGGACCCCGATCATCATGAAGGTCACGCTGGCCACCGCCGACCCCGATGCACAGGGGAGCAACGCATCGCCGTAGCATGAGGCCATGGCACCGCCTGGACCCGGGGACCCGGGAGACCCGTTCCAATCTCTCCTCGGCGACCTCATGAACATGCTCGGGACCAACGGCCCGAACCAGTGGGAGATGACCCGGTCCTTCGCCCTCAACGTGGCCACCGGCGGCAACGCCGAGCCCAACGTCGAGCCCATCCAGCGGATCCGGCTCGAGCAGCTGGCCCGGGTGGCTGAGCTCAACGTGATCGAGGCCACCGGCATGCCTGTCTCACCGGACGGACGCCGGCTGACCTGCGTCCCGGTCGGTCGGGGCGACTGGACGGTGCGGGCACTCGAGTCGTGGCGCGACCTGCTGACCGCGATGGCGCCGCCCGCGGGACCCAATCCGACGATGCCGGCCGCCGACGAGGCCCGGGCGGACCACCCCGGGGAGGAGGACCCTACGGGAGGCCTCGGAAGCCTGCTGGGCCAGTGGGCGACGGCGATCGGGCCGATGTTCTTCGGCCTTCAGGTCGGCTCGGTGGTCGGCCACCTGTCGCATCGGGCCCTGGGCCAGTACCCGCTGGCCATTCCCTGGGCGCCGTCGGACGAGCTGCTGCTGGTCACGACCAACATCACCTCGTTCGCCGAGGATTGGAGCCTCCCGGAGGAAGAGGCCCTGCTGTGGGTGTGCGCCCGCGAGCTGGCCTCCAACTCCGTCCTCACCCGTCCGGGCGTCCGGGCCCGGATGGAGGAGTTGCTGGTGGACCTGGCCGCGTCGGCCGCCGCGGCCCAACAGGACCTGACCGGGCGACTCGGTGCCCTGGGCGCTCCCGAGGGCGTCGACGGTCCGGGGATGGACCTCGAGTCGTTGCAGGGGATGTTCGGCGACCCCGAGGCCCTGCTCGGCGATCTTCTCACCCCCGAGTCGCGGCGATCGTCCGATCAATTGACCGCCTTGGCCGTGGTCATCGACGGCTATGCCGATCACGTGGCCAACGTGGTGGGGACAAAGCTGGTCGGGTCCCACACCCAGTTGGCTGAGGCTTGGTACCGACGACGCATCGAACGCGGCAAGGGCGAGGAGGCCGCCGGGGCGCTCTTCGGGCTCGACCTCGATCAAGCGGAGGTCGATCGCGGCCGGGCCTTCATCAGCGGGGTGCTGGAGCGGGCGGGGGACGACGGTCTGTCGCGTTTGTGGTCCTCGGCCCGCAGCCTTCCGACGCCGTCGGAAGTCGACGCGCCCGGGCTGTGGCTCGAACGGATCAGCCTCCCCGAACTCGGGGAGACCCCCGGCGGCTGACGGTCAGGGCCCGGCGGGGGTGCCGGTTCCGGCGTCGGGGCCCGCCGCCTCCTCGGCCGCGGGAACCACGATTTCCTGTTCCTCGGGGACCCCGAGGTCCCATTCGAGCAGTATGTTCTCTCGCTCGGCATCACGGATGACCCGCTCGCGGTTTCGCCGGTACTGCGGATCGTGCGGTGGCAGCAGCACCAGGCGCGCCATGGTCCGGCGGCGGAACTCCTCGATGAGGGCGGGGTCCCCGAAGTCGGATCGAACCTCCCAGTGGGGGGCTACCGGCCCGAGATACACGACCCGGACGTGACCGACCGGGGGCAGCGGCTCCTCATTTTCGTCGGGGAGCGTCGGTTCATCGGTGACCGGCGTCATTGCAGTGGGTCCTCCTGGGATGGCAGCACTGCGGAATGCTACCCGCCGCTGGGTCGGGCCCCGAGCGTGACGCCCACGGTCCGCCGGTCGCTCCCCCGATAGATACCCACCGTGACGTGGTCGCCGGCCTTGAGCGGATGGATGGCCGCGGTGAGGTTGGCGGGACTCTGGATGGTGGTCCCGTTCAGCGAGACGATGACGTCGTCGACCTGCAGTGCCGCCTGTTCAGCCGGACTCCCCGGTTGCACCGAGAGGACCAGTGCCCCGGACGACGGCGTCAGGTGGTGCTGTTGTTGGAGCGTCGGGGTCACCGGCCCCACGGTCACCCCGATGTAGGCCGAGTTGGTCACCGGGCTTTGTTGGGGAACGGTGGAGGATGTCCCACCCCCACCCGTACCGCCCAGCCGTAGCTGGGCCAGACGGGGCTTGACGGAGTCGACGGTGATGGCAAATCCGATGTTCTGGGTCGGAGCGTTGCCCGTGCTGCTGGACGCCACCGCCGTGTTCATCCCGACCACCTGGGCCTGGGCGTTGACCAGAGGTCCGCCCGAGTTGCCCGGGTTGATGGCGGCATTGGTCTGGAGCAGTCCGGTCAGGTTCTCGGTCTGCCCGCTGTCGTTCTGCGCCGAGAGCGAGCGGTTCTCCGCCGACACGATCCCGTCGGTCACGGTCGGGCCGCCGGCCAGGGCCAGGGCATTGCCGATGGCCAGCACCGAGTCGCCCACCCTGGTCTCGGCCGAATCGCCCAGGGTCACCGTCGGGAGGTTCGAGGCGTGGTCGATCTGCACCAGTGCCAGGTCGTTGCCGGGGTCGTTGCCCACTACGTGGGCCGGCAGTGCCTTCGTCTGACCGAACAGCGTGACGGTGACCGACGAGGCACCCGAGACGACGTGGTTGTTGGTCAGGACCTCACCGGCCGGGGTGAGGATCATGCCGCTGCCCGCCGCCTGGACGAAGTCGCCCCCGGCCGAGCCGGTGGCACCGGACTGACTGTCGATCGACACGACGGCCGGCTCCACCTTGGCCAGTACCGACTGGATGTCCCCCGGTTTGGACAGCGCGCTCTGGTTCGGGAAGAACTTCTCGACGATGGTCTGCTGGCTGCCGGACCCGATCAGCCCGCCCACCAGCCCGCCCACCAGCGCGGCCAGCACTGCCGTGATCAGGACGACCCACATCCATGTCCGCCGTTGCAGGGTCTGTCGCACCACTCGTGGGGATGGCAGCCCCGGATACGCGTACGGATACGGCGTGGTCCCCGGAGGCCCGTACCCACCGGCGTAGCCCGGATAGACCGGCGGGGCCGGGTACGGATAGGCGCCCGGGTACGGCATGCCCACAGGTGCCACGCCGGTGCCCGCGTTGGGAGCAGGAGGGACCCATGCCGGAAGAACCGGGGCAGCCGATGGCGGGGCGCCGGCGGTGGGCGGAGCACCGGGCGGTGGCGGCACCGACGGCACGCTCTGCGGGAGGGCGGAAGGGCCCTCGGGAGGGTTCGGCGGATTGATCGGTGACGGGGCGGAGGGGCCCGCCTCGGGCGCCGGAGGATCGGGAGGGGGGGCGCTCGGATGCCGCGTGGCTTCGCCCTCGTCCGGCCCATCATAAGAAGTCCCTGGTGCCTCATAAGAAAATCGTGAGGATTCCATCAATACCGGCTCATTTCCCACTGCAGAACAGTTCGAAATGC
>DASZJN010000252.1:0-3735 GCA_035948045.1 Acidimicrobiales bacterium
TTGATGAGGGTGCCCGCCGGTCCGCTCGGCAGTGGTTGGGGGACGCTGTAGAAGGAGGGGAGGCCGGGCGGCGCCGGAATGTCGGGCTGGGCTGCCGAGGCGGCGACGCCGGGCACCACCGCCGAGGCGCACAGGAGGACGTGACCGAGGGCCACGGTCGTCAGCCGAAGGTCACGAAAGCGCACGCCACTCCCCCCGGGTCGTTCGCCGGCCGACCGATGCCGGCCGCAGACCAGGAACACTATCGCCTCACCGGCCGGGGAGGAGGACCGACCCAAGGCGTTGACCGGGTTCCCCTCCGTGGCCCTAAGTTTGACGCCGGGCGAGCCACCACTGCTCCTCCTCGACCACGACCAAGGTTCGACCATGACCAAGGATCTCCGTTGCCGCTGATCAGAGACGTACCGCCGCAGGAGTTGTCGCCCTATCTACGACAGCACCGGGACAACCCCGTGGACTGGTACCCGTGGGGCGACGACGCCTTCGACCGGGCCGTCAAGGAGAACCGGCCGATCTTCCTGTCCATCGGCTACTCGGCCTGCCACTGGTGCCACGTGATGGCTCACGAGTCGTTCGAGGACCCCGCCACTGCCGACGTGCTCAATTCGTCGTTCGTCAGCATCAAGGTCGACCGTGAGGAGCGACCGGACGTGGACGCCGTCTACATGGAGGCCGTGCAGGCCCTCACCGGGTCGGGGGGGTGGCCGATGAGCATGTTCCTGACGCCCGACCGGAGGCCGTTCTTCGGGGGCACGTACTTCCCGCCCGACGATCGGCGCGGCGCGCCGTCGTTCCGGACCGTCCTGGGCGCCGTGACCGACGTGTGGGACAACCGTCGGGACGACGCCGAGCAGCAGGCCGACGAACTTTCGAGCGCCATCGCCTCCCGTTCGGTCGTCCGCGCATCCGGCGGCGGGTCCTTGTTCCTTGCTGCTTCCGACGAACGCCCAGGCGGCGGTCGGGCCGATCTGTTGACCCCGGCCATGGACGAACTGTCCCATCGCTTCGACCCGGAATGGGGAGGGTTCGGTGGCGCTCCCAAGTTTCCCCAGCCGACCCTGGTGGACATGGCGTTGTGCCATTCGATTCGCCACCGCGGGGACCCGGCGGGAGACCACTCGGCCCAGATGGCCACCACCACCCTCGACGCCATGGCCGCCGGAGGCATCCACGATCACCTCGGGGGCGGATTCGCCCGCTACTCGACCGACAGGGAATGGCTGGTCCCGCACTTCGAGAAGATGCTCTACGACCAAGCCGGTCTCTTGCGGGCCTATCTCCACGGATGGCAGGTGACCGGGCGCGAGAACTACCGCCTGGCCATGGAGGGGATCGTCGACTACGTCGGGCGCGACCTCACCAATTCGGTCGGGGGCGTGTGTTCGGCCGAGGATGCCGATTCCGAGGGAGTCGAGGGCCGGTTCTACGTGTGGTCCCCGCCGCAGATCTCCCGAGCCATCGCCGACGGGCACGGCGCCGGCGCCGCCTGGACCATCGACGAGGTGACCGCCGGCGTCACCGAGTGGTTCGGCGTGACCGACGGTGGCAATTTCGAGGGCACGTCCATCCTCCGTCGACCGGTCGGGGAACCGCTCGGCGGGCCTGAGGCCGTGGAGACCGGTCGGACCCTGCTGTTCGAGGCGCGCCGTTCCCGCGTCAGGCCCGGCCTCGACGACAAGGTCCTCACCGAGTGGAACGCCATGTACGGGTCGGCTCTGGCCGAGGCGGCGGCAGCGACCGGCAACTCGGCCTGGCGGGATGCCGCGGTGGCCATCGGGGAGTTCCTCCTGGACAATCTCCTCGGGGCCGACGGCCGATGGCGGCGCAGCTGGCAGCAGGACGGTGGAGCCCGCCACCTGGCGTATGCCGCCGACCATGCCTGGCTCATCGACTGCTTCACGCGGCTGGGCGAGCTCACCGGCGAGGCCCGGTGGACCGATCGTGCCGCCTCGACGGCGGACGCCCTGCTGGCCCTGTTCGGGGACGAGGAGCAGGGAGGCTTCTTCACCACCGGACACGATGCCGAGGCGCTCATCGTCCGGACCAAGGACGTCTTCGACGGCGCCACCCCCTCGGCCAATGCGGTGGCAGCGCTCTCCCTGGCCCGCCTGGGCTCGCTCACCGGGGTGGCGGGCTACACCGAGGCGGCTCGTCGGGTGGTCGACGTGTTCGGCCCGCTACTGACCGAGCACCCGACCGCATTTGCCCACACCTTGCTCACGGCCGATCTCCTGCTGGGCGGGTTCACGGAAGTCGTGGTCGCCGGGGATCGCCCCGACCTGTTGGAGGTGGTGCGCGCCACGTGGAGGCCCGGGGTCGTGCTGGCCTGGGGCGAACCGACCTCGTCACCCCTCTGGTTCGAGCGGAGTGCCGGCCGCGCCTACGTGTGCCGGAACTACGCGTGCCGACTTCCGGCCGCCGACGCCGAGACCTTGCGGTCACAGTTGGACGGAAAGTCCCTGTCGTCGGAGGATCTCGGGTGAGCAAGGAATCGACCCGGACGCCGCGAAGCGGCACGGCCAAGGACATCGCCCGCTCGATCAAGTCCAAGGCGCGGATCGAGGTGGCCGGAGGCACCTCGCTCACCCTGCTCGTGCTGGCGTCCCATGTCGAGGACACCACCGGCGTGGACCTGGCCTCCGGAACCCTGGTCCGGGTCAGGGTGCCCTGGCCCGAGGATCACGGACCGGACCTGGCCCCGTTCGATGTGGTGGAGGCCCAGCTGGCCGACGAGCCGGAGCGTGACGACCTCGCCCAACCCGAAGCGGTCACGGCCACCGGCCTCCCCCGACAGCTCGGGACGCTCCACGGCCGCCGGGTGCGTCGCCTCCTCCACGCGCTGGTGGCGCCGGTCGAGGACCACGTCCTCGGGTTCCCCGGGGCCTCGGCTCCCTACTGGGAGTTCCGGGGATTCCGTCCCTCCCTGGCCCTGGTCGTCCCCAGCAAGGGCCCGGTCCTCTTCCGCCGACTGGAGGACCGGTCGGTGTGGGTCCGCTTCGGTTGGGGCCGCAGTGACAACTGGCTGCCGGTGGAGGATCCGCGTGCCGAGCGGGCACTGGATGTGGCCCGCCGGGACCGGCTCATGGGCAAGGATCTCTCGGCCGCCCTGGGGTTCAAGCCCCACTACCTCGTGGCTTCGATCTCCACTCCGCGGGACGGCCACTGCTACAAGACGGTCCGCGCCCTGCTGCCGCGGGGCTGAGCCCTCCGCGGTGGTCGCCTACAGTCGGCACCTGTGCCCGCCTCCTCCGCACCCGACCAGGGTCTGGCCCCACTGCTCCCGGACTACGACGGCGCCTGTATCAGCAATGTCGTCCCCGCCCTCCTGGGCCGGTCATCGGGGCGCGGCACCGATCCGGACTGGTTGCCCACAGCGGTCCGTCATGCCACACAGATCGTCCTCCTGGTCGTGGACGGTCTGGGCTGGGACCAGCTGCGGGCCCGGGCCGCCCTGGCCCCGACCCTCTCCGCCGCCGAAGGGATCGACCGCGCCATCACCTCGGTGGCCCCCACCACCACCGCCTGTGCTCTGACCTCGATCACCACCGGCTGCCGCCCGTCCGAGCACGGATTGCTCGGATACCGTCTGGCCGTCGACGACCAGCAGCACCACCTGACGGGCATGGCCGACCGACTCGGGCAGCCAGCGGGGAACGCCCCCGTCGGGGTCGGCCCCGCCGAGCAGTGCCGGGACCACGTTGGCGATGCAGGCGCCCCCGTAGTCGGGGAGGGTCA
>DASZJN010000253.1:0-4685 GCA_035948045.1 Acidimicrobiales bacterium
CATTGGCGTTGGCGCTCGGGCGGGTCGGAGTGGTCGGAGCACCACCCTGGGCGCCGGCGAGGAGGTCGATCGGCGTGTCGATGGCGGTGTCGGACATCCCCTCGATCTGGTGGATGATCGCTGCCTCCATGGCCGCGGCCCGGAAGGGAATTCCCTGCACCTGGGTGAACGACACCGTGTCCACGAGGTACTCCGCCCGGAGCAGACGGCTGAGCTGTCCGAGGTTGACCTCGGGCACCAGCACCCGCTTGTAGCGACGGAGGACATCACCGAGGTCGGCGGGGAACGGGTTGAGGTGCACCAGATGGGCCTGGGACACCCGGTGGCCCCGGGCCCTGACCCGTTGGACCCCGGCGGCAATGGCCCCGTAGGTCGAGCCCCACCCGATGACCAGGACCTCGGCCCCTTCTTCGTCGTCCACCTCGGTGGGCGGGATGTCGCGGGCGATGCCGGCGATCTTGGCCGCCCGCAGCCGGGTCATCCGCTCGTGATTGGGCCCGTCGTAGGCCACGTTGCCCGAGCCGTCGGCCTTCTCGAGCCCGCCGATGCGGTGCTCGAGGCCGGGCACCCCGGGAGGCGCCCACGGGCGGGCGAGGGTCTCCTCGTCACGGATGTAGGGCCAGAAGACTTCCTGGCCGTCGGCATCGGTGTGGTTGGTCTCGGTGGCGAAGGAGGGGTCGATGGCCGGGAGGTCGTCCAGGTCCGGCAACCGCCAGGGTTCCGTACCGTTGGCCAGGTACCCGTCCGAGAGCAGGATCACCGGCGTGCGGTACTTGACCGCCAGGCGTACCGCCTCCATGGTGGCCTCGAAGCAGTGGGACGGCGTCTTGGCCGCCACGATGGGAAGCGGGGCCTCGCCATGGCGCCCGTACATGGCGTGGAGCAGGTCGGCCTGCTCCGTCTTGGTGGGAAGGCCGGTTGAGGGCCCGCCCCGCTGGATGTCGATGATCAGCAGCGGGAGCTCGAGGCTGATGGCCAGGCCCATGGTCTCCGATTTGAGGTCGATGCCCGGGCCCGAGGTGGTGGTCACGCCGAGGGCGCCCCCGAAGGCGGCGCCGAGGGCCGCGCCGATGCCGGAGATCTCGTCCTCGGCCTGGAAGGTCCTGACCCCGAACTGCTTGTGCTTCGAGAGCTCGTGGAGGATGTCCGAGGCCGGAGTGATCGGGTAGGTCCCGAGGAACAGCGGGAGGCCGCTCCGGGTGGAGGCGGCGATCAGGCCCCAGGCGGTAGCGGTGTTCCCCGTGATGTTGACGTACTCCCCCGGCGGCAGGACGGCGGGCTTCACCTCGTAGGACGACTCGAACAGCTCAGCGGTCTCGCCGAAGTGGTAGCCGGCCTTGAAGGCGCGGAGGTTGGCCTCCATGACCAGCGGCTTTCCCACGTACTTCTCCCCGATCCAGCCGATGGTGGCCTCGATGGGCCGGGTGTAGAGCCAGCTGATCAGCCCGAGGGCGAAGAAGTTCTTGGACCGCTCGGCGTCCCTCGGCTTCACGCCGGCATCCTTGGACACCTCGGTGGTGATCGAGGTCATCGGGACCTCGTAGACGGTGTAGGCCGACAAGGAGCCGTCGCCCAACGGGTCGGCCTCGTATCCGGCCTTGGCCAGGTTGCGCTCCTCGAAAGCGTCCACGTTGACGATGACGGTCGCCCCGCCGGGGAGCGAGTCGATGTTGGCTCGCAGCGCGGCGGGATTCATGGCGACCAGCACATTGGGTGAGTCGCCCGGGGTCGAGATGTCATGGTCGGAGATATGGACCTGGAAGGCGGAGACGCCGGCCAGCGTCCCGGCGGGGGCCCGGATCTCGGCCGGGAAGTCGGGGAAGGTGGCCAGGTCGTTCCCCAGGAGCGCCGACGTGGTCGTGAACCGGTCGCCGGCCAGTTGCATCCCGTCCCCCGAGTCTCCGGCGAACCGGATGACCACGCGGTCGATCGGGTGAGGGGATTTCGGATCGGTCGTGGTGTCGGACACCATGCTCCTCTGCTGATTACCGCGCTCAGTCGCCGGATGCGTGCTCGGCGCTGTCATCTTCCGTGGGCGTTCGCCCGGATGAACGCCCAAGACTCAAGTATTTCGGTCCCGGAGGGCAGTCTACCGTCGGCCCCCGTCGCCGTAGCGAACCCATCCGCCCCACCAGGGCAGGGGTCCACCGGAGGGGGCCATGATCTAGCAGGGGGTGAAGGTCTGCCGGGGGAGGGTGCGGCCGGTTGCCTCCCCGATCGTCAGGCGATGCTCACCGACGCATCGAGGTACACGTCCTGAATGGCGTGGATGAGGGCGGCGCCCTCGCCGGTCGGCCGCTGGAAGGCCTTCCTCCCCACGATCAGGCCGGCTCCGCCGGCCCTCTTGTTGATCACGGCCGTCCGCACCGCCTGGGCCAGGTCGTCGGCGCCCTTGGACTCCCCACCCGAGTTGATCAGGGGGATCCTTCCGGCGTAGCAGTTCACGACCTGCCAACGGGTGAGGTCGATCGGATGGACGGTGGTGAGCTGGCTGTACACCAGGGGGTCGGTCTTGCCGAACTGGAGGGCGTTGTACCCGCCGTTGTTCACGGGCTGCTTCTGCTTGATGATGTCCGCCTCGATGGTGACCCCCAGGTGGTTGGCCTGGCCGGTGAGGTCGGCCGAGAGGTGATAATCGGTGTCGCCCTGGTTGAACGCGGCATTGCGCAGGTAGCACCACAGGACCGTGAACATGCCGAGTCGGTGCGCTTCGGCGAACGCCCTGCTCACTTCGACGATCTGACGGTCCGCTCCCTCCGAGCCGAAGTAGATGGTGGCCCCCACCCCGACGGCCCCGAGGTCGGACGCCTGACCGACGCCGGCGAACATCACCTGGTCGTAGGTGTTCGGGTAGTTGAGGAAGTCGTTGTGGTTGAGTTTGACGATGAAGGGGATCCGATGCACGTAGCGGCGGGCGACGATGCCCAGTCCACCGAGCGTGGTGGCGATGGCGTTGCAGTCGGCGGCGATGGCCAGATCGCAGAGCTTGGCGGGATCGAAGTAGGCGGGGAACTTGGCAAAGCTGGCCGCGGCGGAGTGCTCGATCCCCTGGTCGACGGGGAGGATGGACAAATAACCGGTTCCGGCGAGCCGGCCGGTGTTGTACACGGTGCCGAGGTTGCGGAGCACGGTCGGCGACCGGTCCGAGTCGATGAAGATCTGATCGAAGTGGTCGGGGCCGGGAAGGGTGAGGTCGGCGGCCTTCAATGCCGTCGCCGAGTGCTTGAGCAGCGACTCTGCCTCCTCACCGAGTAGTTGTTCGAGGTCCATGAACCCAGAGCCTAACGGGCGCCACGCGGCCTGTTCCGCGCTCGGCGGGCCCCCGCCGGAGGCCCGAGCGATTCGAGCCGGTCAGCCACGTCGTAGGCGTCAGGATCGACCGCTCGGATGCGCAGGAAGAGCTCTCGGGCCTTCGGAAGGTCGCCGGACCGCTCCATGAGGTCGCCGAGCACGTACCACTGGCGGAGATGCCGTTCCGCCGGATTCCGGACCAAACGGCCCGCCCCGGCTTCGACCAGCAGGGTGATGGCACCGGTGAGATCGCCACCGTCGGCCCGCGTGCCGGCCAGCACCAGCCGGCCCTCGGAGAGCACTTCGGGGTCGGGTGA
This sequence comes from Acidimicrobiales bacterium, assembly GCA_035948045.1. GTDB lineage: Bacteria > Actinomycetota > Acidimicrobiia > Acidimicrobiales > RAAP-2 > Bog-756. The sequence goes on from DASZJN010000253.1 coordinate 3,609, forward strand.
CCCGCGCCGGAGCTCGAGGAACAGCGTCTCCACCTTCTTCGGACGGCCCAGCGCCCGCTGGCAGTCCATGCGGACGGGGTGCTGGTCGACCGAGCCGGTGAGGGCGGCGAACGCCTCGAGATTGGGCAGGGCCGCCTTCCAGTAGCTCTGGTGGTACTGGCTGAGCCCGAGGAGCTCCCGCGCTGAGGGGGCGGTGGGGACCGCGTCCACCACGGTCTTCAGGATCCGAGAGGCATCCCGGTAACGCTCGCGCTCGTAGGCCCCGATGCCGGCGGCCATCCGTTCGCTGATGCGGTCACGGAGATGGTTCCAGTCCGGACCGGCCGCCGAAGCCAATTCGTTGGCGATGTCGGGCGGCAGTTCGGCGGGCGGCGGCACCGCCCGGTGCGCCGGGGGGCGCAACTTCTCCGCCCTCTCCCCCCTCGATGGCGCTCCCCGGTTGCGATCGTCCGTTCGCACCCATCGCTCGGGTACGAACTCGTCCTGCCTGGTCCTGGCTCGCCTGCGACCCTCCGGGGTCTTGTCGTCCGGTCCATGACCTGCGGTGCCGTCGCGCACCGTGCTGGCACCCCGTCGGGCCACACTCCCCCATCCCTTTCGCACCACCGGCGCCCGGGAGGACCGGCCCTCCCACTGGGATGCTGACCTCGGCGGGGCACCCGAGCGGGAGGACCGGGTCGGTCCGTCCGTGCCATCCCTCCTGGGCCGCCCTACGGGACGAGCTCCTCCACCCGGAGGTCGACCTCGTGCGCCCTGGTAGCCAGATGCGGAGCCACGGCTGTCGCCGCTCGTCGGAGCATCTCCCCGACGCCGGTCGTCGGTAGGGCTTGGTCCCTGTTGGCCCCTCGGTTGGTCCTCCCGCCGTCTTTGGCCCCGGCGTTGGCCGCCGCCCTGCCCCTGGCCTTGACCTCCCCCCGAGCGTTGCGGCCCGCGGGTCCCGTCCGTCCTTCGCGTTCCCTGACCGCTCTGAGGGCGACCGGACCGTTCAGACCGGCCAGCGTCCGATGACCCAAAGGGACGGGGAGGCCGGCCAGTACCACCCGTCGGTCCGGGCTCCTCGGGATCTGGTGTGCCTCG
>DASZJN010000254.1:0-2795 GCA_035948045.1 Acidimicrobiales bacterium
CGAGAGCTCGGTGGGAGCCCGTGCGAAGAACTCCTCGTCCTTGGGATTGGCGCCCGGCCATCCCCCCTCGATGAACGTGACCCCGAGGTGATCGAGTTGCTCCGCCACGCGGAGCTTGTCGTCGACCGTCAGCGAGAGCCCCTCCTGCTGCGATCCGTCCCGGAGAGTGGTGTCGAAGACGTCGACGGCGTCGGGTAGCGCGGGGAGATCGAAATCGTGCCCCCCTCCGGTTACCGCCCCTCCAATGGCACCCTTGCCCACGGCGTGAGAGTGCTGCCCGGGGGTCAACGGATGAGCGTGGCTCGGTCCGTGGCCGTGCCAATGGGCGTGACCGGTCTGGGGTGGACCGCCGCGGTGGCTCTCGTCGTTGAGCGTGGGGCCCTCATTCGACATAGTCCAACCAGTCCTTGTACTGGTCGACCTCACCGCGGACAGTGGCGAAGTAGGTCTGCTGCAGCTTCTGGGTGATCGGGCCCGGCCTGCCCTCGCCCACCAGCCGATCGTCCACGGATCGGATGGGCACCAACTCGGCGGCGGTTCCGGTCAAGAACGCCTCATCGGCGGTGTAGAGGTCGGTGCGGATGATCGGCTCGTAGGTGACGCCGTAGCCGAGGTCGCGGGCGATGGTCTCGACCGATTGCTGGGTGATGCCCTCGAGGGCACCGGAATCCGACGTCGGCGGGGAGATCAGCCGCCCCTTGCGGACGATGAATATGTTCTCCCCCGTGCACTCGCTCACATGTCCGTCAGGGGCGAGGAGGATGGCTTCGTCATAGCCGGCCTTCAACGCCTCCACCTTGGCCAACGACGAGTTCACGTACATCCCGGTCCCCTTGGCCGCCGTAGGGACGGCGTTCGGGTCGTGCCGCCGCCACGAGCTGATCTTGGTCGACACGCCGTTGGCCACGCCCTCGTCGCCCAGGTACGTCCCCCAGTGCCAGGCGGCGATGGACACGTTCACCGGGCTGGGAATGGGGTTCAATCCCATTTCGCCGTAGCCCAGGTAGACCAACGGACGGATGTAGCACCCGTCGTCGAGCCCGTTGACCCGGATGAGCGAGCGAGTGGCATCGACGATGTCGTCGATCGAATAGGGGATGTCGATCATGAAGACCTTGGCCGAGACGAAGAGCCGTTGGAGGTGGTCGCGAAGACGGAACACGGCCACTCCCCGTTGGGTGGGGTAGGCACGGATGCCCTCGAAGACACCTGACCCGTAGTGCATGGTGTGGGTGAGCACGTGCACCGTGGCGTCGGCCCAGTCGACGAATTCGCCGTCCATCCAGATCTTGTCGCTCGGGGTAACTGGCATGGCTCAGAGCCTTTCTGCGATGGCGTCGCCGATTGCAGCAGTCGACAGTGCCGGGTCGGGATTGGAGGTGATGAATTCGGTGACGGCGTGGGTCACCTTCTCGGCGGCCGAGGCCTCGCCGAGGTGTTCGAGCATGAGCGCCGCCGAGCGGATGGCGGCGGCCGGATTGGCCCTGCCGGTGCCGGCGATGTCATGGGCGGCACCGTGGACGGGCTCGAACAGCGACGGTCCGGTGCGGTCGGGGTTGAGATTTGCCGAGGCCGCGTACCCGATGCCGCCAGCCACGGCACCGGCCAGATCGGTGATGATGTCGCCGAACAGGTTGTCCGTCACGATCACGTCATAGCGGGCTGGATTCTCCACCAGGTAGATGCAGGTGGCGTCGACGTGGTTGTAGTCGCGGGTCACTGTCGGGTGGTCCGTCGAAACATCGTCGACGGTCCGCTGCCAGAGGTCGCCGGCAAACGTGAGCACGTTCGTCTTGTGCACCAGGGTGAGATGGCGCCGGGGCCGCCCCGCCGCCAAGGCGAAGGCGAAGCGGACGCACCGCTCGACCCCGTGCCGGGTGTTCACCGACCCCTGCGTGGCCACCTCGAACGGCGTGCCCCGCCGCAGGAATCCCCCCTCGCCGGCGTAGGTCCCCTCGGTGTTCTCCCGTATGACCACGAAGTCGCAGTCCGGGGCCAGCGCGCCGGGCACCCCGGTGAACGGGCGCATGTTGACGTAGAGGTCCAACTCGAAGCGGAGGCGGAGGAGGAGACCCCGCTCCAAAGCGCCGGGGGGGACGGAGGTGGAGCCCACCGGGGGCCCGACCGCACCGAGCAGGATCGCATCCTGGCCCCGCAGTTCTTCGAGGACGGCGTCTGGAAGGACCTCCCCGGTGCGGACGTAGCGATCCGCCCCGAGGTCGTAGTCGGTGGTGGCCAGCGGTACTCCGGCCGCCTCGACCACCTTCAATGCCTCGGCGACCACCTCGGGACCGATGCCGTCTCCACCGATCAGGCCAACCTTGTAGGTGCTCACTTGTCTCCGTCCTTCTGCTGTCGTCTACTGGTCATGGTCCCAACGGGCTGATCCTGCGGGCCAGCCCGGTCCCCGGCCCGACCCGAGGTTCCTGAGGCCGCTGGATGGGGCTCGCTCCCGAGTCGCTGGTCCACATGCCTATCCCATGGTGGCCGGCCCCGGAGGGCGGCCCACAATTGAAAAACCGCCCACCAGGTGGACGGTCACGAGGCACACACCGGGCGGGGTATGTGCCTAGTCGATAATGGATACGTAGCTGTACGCGTCGAAGCGGGTCTCCATAGGTCAACAGTCTCTCCCGAGCGGAGGGGGACCGTCAACCCCGGGCCGCGGCTCGAGCCCCGCTGGGCACCACCGGTCGGCTCACGACGGCCCGTTCCGGTCAATTCCCCTGCCGGACCGGAAGTCAGGGACGACCACCCATGCCTCGACCCCGATGGGCAAGGCATCGAACTCACTC
>DASZJN010000255.1:0-2134 GCA_035948045.1 Acidimicrobiales bacterium
AGGCGGGACCCGACGCTGCTCGATCCGGCCCGATAGCTAGGACGTCGGGTCGGCTGCGGCCCGGCCCCGGCGAGACGGCGGCGATCAACCCACCGAGGAGAGGAAGGCCAAGAGGGCGGCGGTGGTCACCTCAGGCTGTTCCTGTTGGACCCAATGCCCGGCTCCATCGACGGTGGTGACGCCCCGGAAGTCAGGGAGCGCGGCGGCCATCTCCGCGGCCGCACCGGGCATCATGAGGGCGACCGGGTCCAGGGAGCCGGTGAGAAACCCGATGGGCATGGCCAGCGTCGAGGCCGGGATATCCCTGCCCCGCTCCCAGTTGGCGTCGATGTTCCGATAGAAGCTCAACGGGCCGAAGAATCCCGTCTCGGCGAAGGCCGTGGCGTAGACGTCGACATCCTCCTCGGTAAGCCAGGCCGGGAGCTGCTCGGGCGCCTGGGCCAGGACGTCGAGAAAGCCGGTCCCCTGGCGCGGGGCGTCCCTCAGCGCCTCGCCGGTCGCCATCCCCTCGCCGCCGGCGGCGTAGAACATGGTGCGCAAGAAGGTGCGCGGATCGGCTTCGAGCTCCGCCTCGGCCGGCCCGACCTCCTGGAAGTAGAGCATGTAGAAGAATTTGTCAGCGAAGATCGCCTCGAAGATCTCGGTGGGCCGGGCCGGCGACTGGCTGAAGGGCACACTCAGGTTGTAGATCGACGCCACCCGCTCGGGGTGGAGCTTTCCCATCTCCCAGACCAGCATGGCGCCCCAGTCGTGCCCCACGAAGGCGGCCTGCTCGTAGCCGAAGTGGTCCAGCAGCCCGCACAGGTCGGCCGTCAGCCGGTCCGACCCGTAGGCGGCCACGTCACCCGAGGGGTGACTGCTGCGGCCGTAGCCCCGGAGATCGGGGGCCAGGGCGCGGTACCCGGCTTCGCCCAGCACAGGGAGCTGGTGGCGCCAGGAGTACCAGAGCTCCGGGAAGCCGTGGCACAGGACCACGGGTGGGCCGTCCTCCGGCCCGCAGGAGGCGACGTGGAGGTCGATCCCGTTGGCCCGGATCTGCTCGTGGAGGATCTCAGACATTGGCGGCCTTCTGCTCCTTCTCCTCCTGGTGCTTCTCGATGGCGGACATCACCGCGGCACCAGCCGCGCCGATGAACTCGGGCCGGTTGTCGGCGGCCCAGTCCCGGCTGGCCGTGAGGGTCTGGGATGACCCTTGGAACTCCGGTGCCACGTAGCGGGCAATCAGCTCATAGGAGTGACGCGTGGCTGCGGTGTCGGCCCACTCGTGTCCCATGAGCAGGAAGGTTCCGAACCCCTTGGACTGCTTGCGCAGCCGCTCGACCTGGTTGACGGCGTCCTCCACCGTCCCGATGACGGCGAAGCCCGAGGCGTTGAGGGCGTCGACCAGCGATTCGTGGTTCGTGGTGTCGGGAGCCAGTGGTAGGGCCGCCACGCGTTGGAAGTAGTCGACCCATTCGGCCAGGCCGAACCCCACGTCCTCGATGGCCTGCTCCTTGGTGTCGGCGATGTGGACCGGACCGACCAGGCGCCACTTGCTGCGGTCGACGGTCGTCCCGAACTCGGCCGCTCGCTCTTCCATGACGTCCCAGTGGGCGCCGAGGATGTCGAACCCCCCGGCCGAGGTGGCCCCGATGGAGAGGAGGCTGCAACCGAAGCGCCCGGCGGCCCGCGGGCCGGCTGGCGAAATCTGGGCCGCCACCGCCACCTCAGGGAAGGGTCGCTGGTAGGGCCGCATCTGCAGACGGGCCTTGACCAATTTGAACCAGTCCGTCTCGTAGCTCACCGGCTCGTCACCCGCAAACAGCAGGAGGATCGCCTCCAGCGACTCTTCCATCATGTCCCGTTGCTTGGCCGGGTCGATGCCCATCATGAAGGCATCCGAGGGCAGGGCGCCAGGTCCGACACCGACCATGAGCCGTCCGCGCGTGAGGTGGTCGAGCAGGACCAGACGGTCGGCCAGCATGAAGGGGTGGTGGTAGGGCAACGACGACACCCCCGTGCCCAGGCGGATGTGCCGGGTGCGCTGCGCGGCGGCGGCGATGAAGACCTCGGGCGAGGCGATGATCTCGTAGCCGGCCGAGTGGTGCTCACCGAACCACGCCTCGTCGAAGCCCAATTGGTCCAGGTGCTCGAT
>DASZJN010000256.1:0-18431 GCA_035948045.1 Acidimicrobiales bacterium
GCTCTCTCCTAGACTTGCGTGGTGAACGAAGCCGCTGCTCCCATCGCCGGGCTCCACTCCCCGGCCCGACACGCCCCGCCCTCGGGGCGCCGATGGGGCGCGACGACTCCGGCCGGGCGGTAGGGCCTGTGGGGCGTCAGGACATGGGCGCGCCGGAACCCGGCCGTTTCGACACCTCGCCGTTCATCCGGGCCTGCCGCCGGCTGACCGTGGACCGGGTCCCGGTCTGGTTCATGCGCCAGGCCGGGCGCTCGCTGCCCGAGTACCGGGCCGCCCGGGGCCCGGGGAGCATCCTCGAGGCCATCGCCCAACCCGAGCTGGTCGCCGCCCTCACCCGACAACCGGTGGACCGCTACGGGACCGACGCCGCCATCTTCTTCTCCGACATCGTGGTCCCCGTCGCCGCCGTCGGATTCGGTGTCGACGTGGCCCCGGGCACCGGCCCCGTGGTGGCCGACCCCTTCCGCACCAAGCGGGACCTCCAGCGCCTGCGGCCGCTCGAGCCGGCGATCGACACCCCCTATGTCATCGATGCCGTGGGCATCCTCAGCGCTGAGCTCAAGGTGCCGCTCCTCGGCTTTGCGGGAGGACCGTTCACCGTGGCCAGCTACCTGGTGGAGGGAGGCCCGTCCAAGAACTTCGCCCGGGTGAAGGCGCTCATGCACGGGGAGCCGCACATCTGGCACGCCCTGATGGATCGGCTGACCGACCTGGCCCTGGCCTCGTTGCGGTCCCAGCTGGACGCCGGTGCCTCCGCCGTGCAGGTCTTCGACAGCTGGGCCGGCATCCTCGCCCCCCGCCACTACCGGGAGCTGGTGCTTCCCGCCACCGTCCGGCTCTTCGCCGGACTGGCCGAATCCCACCCGGGCGCTCCCACCATTCTCTTCGGGGTGGGCACCGGCGAGCTGTTGGCCTCCATGGCCACCGCTGGGTGCAGCGTGGTCGGCGTCGACTGGCGGGTCCCGATCGACGAGGCCAGACGACGGGTGGGACCGGGTGTCGCCGTGCAGGGCAACCTCGACCCGGCCCTGTGCCTCGGCACCTGGGAGGTGGCGGCGGCAGAGACCCGCGACGTCCTCGACCGGGCCGGCGCCGCTCCGGGGCACATCTTCAACCTGGGCCACGGGGTCCTTCCCGAGACCGACCCGGCCATCCTCGGGCGGGTGGTCGAGCTCGTCCACGCCGAAGGACGGGCCGGCGTGGAGGTCGGCTCATGACCGCGGCGGCGTCGCCGGCCCGGCCACCCACCGGCGTGCTGGTCATGGCGCACGGGACTCCCGCCGATCCGGCCGGCGTCGAGCCCTTCTACACGGCCATCCGGCACGGCCGTCCTCCGCCCCCCGAGTTGGTCCAGGAGCTCGTCGGGCGCTACCAGGCCATCGGCGGGACCTCGCCGTTGGCCGAGCGGACCCGCGCCCAGGTGGAGGGACTGGCCCGCACGCTGGAGGCGGTGGCCCCCGGTGAGTACGCCGTGCGCTTCGGGGCCAAGTACACCACCCCCACCATCGAGGACGGAGTGGCGGAGCTGTCCGGCGCCGGTGTCATCCGGTCCGTCGGCCTCGTCCTCACCCCCCATCAGTCCACCCTGGGCTCGGGCGAGTACCTCCGACGGGCCTCCCAAGCCGCCCAGGCGACCACACCGCCCCTCGAGCTCACCTCGGTCCCCTCCTGGCATCGGGCCGACGGGTTTCCGGAGCTGCTGGCCGACCGGACGGCGGCCGCCCTGGCGACGCTCACGCCGAGCCAACGACGGCGCCCGGCGGTGTTCTTCACCGCCCACAGCCTCCCGGAGGCGGCGGTGGCCGGAGGCGACCCGTACCCCGGGCAGGTCCACGAGTCGGGTGCCGACATCGCCGCACTCCTGGCCCTGGACGATGAGCCGGGACTGAGTTGGGGGGTGGCGTGGCAGAGCGCCGGGCGTAGTGCAGACCCGTGGATCGGGCCCGACCTCCTCTTCGAGATACCCCGGGTGGCTGCCCTGGGCGCCACCGCGGTGGTGGTCTGTCCGGTCGGATTCGTCTCGGACCACCTCGAGGTCCTCTACGACCTCGACATCGAGGCAGCCCGGGTGGCGCGCTCCGCCGGGGTGGCCTTTGCCCGAACCGCCTCGCTCAACGACGACCCGCGCTTCCTGGAGGTGCTCGCCGGTGTGGTGCGCCAGGCGGCGGCACCGGACGCAGCGCCCTCGGTCGCCCGTTCGACGTCGCCGGCGTGACGTCCTCATCGCCACCCACCATCGCCATCGTGGGGGCCGGCATCGCCGGGCTGGCGGCGGCGTGGGAGCTGGTGAAGGACGCGGACGGGGCCGACCAGGTAGAGGTCCACCTCCTCGAAGCCGGTGAGCGGGTCGGAGGCAAGCTCCGGTCCGCCGACTTCGCCGGACGGCGGGTCGACCTGGCCGCCGACGCCTTCCTGGGCCGCCGGCCCGAGGCCACGACGCTCTGCCACGAGCTCGGTCTCACCGAGGACCTGGTCCCGGTGGGCGCCTCCGGTGCCTCCGTCTGGGCCAGGGGTCGGCTCCGGAGGCTCCCGGCGGGATTGAACCTGGGGGTCCCCACCCGGTGGTTGCCACTGTTCCGCTCGGGAATCCTGAGCCCCGGCGAGTCCCTCCGGGCGGGAAGGGACCTGGTCACGCCCCACCGGGGCGACCAGACGGCACCTGACGACCGGTCGGTCGGAGCCATCGTCGGCGACCGCCTCGGGCGCCCGATCGTCGAACGGCTGGTGGATCCCCTCGACGGGGGCATCAACGCCGGCAGGGTGGACGACCTCAGCGCCGCCCTCACCTTTCCCCAGCTGTTGGCCGCCTCCCAGCAGTCCGGAAGCCTGATGCGCCGGCTGGCCCAGCCCCCCGCAGGCGCCGGGGGCCTGCCTCCCCCCGATCCCGGGCCCCTGTTCTGGTCGTTGTCGGGGAGCACGGCGAGCCTGGCCGACTCGTTGGCCGAGGCCCTGTCGCGGCGCGGGGTCACCATCCACACCCGTGTGTCGGTGCGGTCCATCGAACCCCACCCCGACAGCCGGTCGGGGGCGCCCCAATGGCGGCTGGCGCTGCAGGGCACCGATGGCTCGGACCGGGAGTCGGCCGAGCCACCCCACGATCCGGCCTCCCTGCGGGCGGACGGTGTCATCCTCGCCGTGCCGGCCGGCGAGGCCGCCGTCCTCGTGGGCCCGCAAGCGCCGGAGGCCGCGGTCCTGCTCGACTCGATTGGCTACGCCTCGGTGGCCGTGGTCACGCTCTCAGTCCCGACGGATGCCATCCGATCCCCACTGCGAGGAACCGGCTTTCTGGTCCCGCGGGCCTCGACCCTCGCCGGAGGTCCGGCCCTGATCACGGGATGCACCTACCTGGCGCGGAAATGGCCGCACCTGGCGGGGGAGGATGACGAGCTGCTCCGCGTGTCGGTGGGGAGGGCCGGGGACTCCCGGCACCGCGACCTGAGTGACGACGAGCTGACGGCGTCGGCCGTCGCCGAGTTGACCGAGCTCCTCGACATCAGGGACGTCCCCCTCGATTCGCTGGTCACCCGGTGGGACGACGCATTCCCCCAGTACGCCGTCGACCATGCGACCAAAGTGGGCCGCATCGACCGGGCGGTGGCCGCCCTCGGGGGTGTGGCCGTGGCCGGCGCCGCCTATGGCGGGGTGGGGATCCCGGCCTGCATCGCCAGCGGCCGGGCGGCGGTGCGTCGGGTGCTCGACTCCCTCTCCCCCGGATCCGACTCCGCCGGCTCCGATGCGACAGGTGACGAGCCCGCCCCCCCGGGGCTCGGGAAGTGACACCGGAGTCGCCGCCGCTGTCGCCCCCTCCTGCGCCCGTCACCGACGGCTCGCAGGTTCCGCCCTGGCGACCGTCGCGGGTCACCATGACCCGGCGCCGGGACGACACCGTGGTGCCCGGACGAGGGATGGTGGCGATCCCCGCCCTGGCCTCGGGCGTCGGCCTGGCTCTCTCCCTGCCCCCCTGGGGGTGGTGGGTCCTGGCCTTCCCCAGCGCCGGGCTGCTGTGGTGGCGACTGGGCGGCCTGCGCCCCCGGACCAGGTTGTGGGCGGGTTGGCTGGCCGGCCTCGGTTGCTACGCACCCGGTCTGATGTGGGCGCGGTCGTTCACCATCCCCGGCGCCATCGTCCTGATCGCCGTGGAGGCGTCCTTCGTGGCGGTCGCATGCCTGCTCGTCCCCCCGGGGCCCGCCGCGGCCCGGGCCCTGGCCTTCCCGGCGGCCATGACCCTGGCGGAAGCGGCGCGGACCTCCTGGCCGTTCGGCGGGCTGCCCCTCGGCGGCGTCTTCCTGGGCCAGGCAGGAGGGCCCCTACTCGGCGTGGCCCGGCTGGGCGGCCCGCTGGCGTTGACGGCGGCGGTCTACGTCGGCGGCGTGGGACTGGGGGCGCTGGTGGAAGCGGGACGACGGGCCTGGCGCGACGGTGCCCGCATGCGATGGTTCGGGCAGAGCGGTCCGGCCGGAACCGTCGGCGGCGGGCCCGTCGCCCGGGAACGGACCGGGGGGATGGTGGCCGGGGCTGTCGCCGGCCTCGGGACGCTGGCTCTGGTCGGGGCGATCGCCATCGGTGCCCTGGTCGGCGTTTGGATCGGCGCGGACCACGCACCCGACGGGGGCCCGTCGATCGGCCCCCTCTCCACCGCGGCGGTGCAAGGGGGAGGGGTGCGCGGCTTCCGCAAGTCCCAGGTCGACCCACGGGTGGTGTTGGCCGCCCAGAGGTCCGCCACCGCGCGCCTGCAGCAGCTCGACCACGGCACCGCCCCCCGACTGGTGCTGTGGCCAGAGGACGTGGTGTCCCTCGACACGTCCCTCTCGGACTCCTCGGAGGAGGCGGTGCTCTCCAACCTGGCCAGCACCCTGCACTCCACCCTGGTGGTGGGGATCACCGAGACCATCGCCGCCACCACCTTCCGCAACGAAGTGGTGGCGTGGGGTCCCGACGGGACCCTCGTCTCGCGCTACGAGAAGGTCCACCGCGTCCCCTTCGGCGAGTACGTGCCCTACCGGGGCCTGTTCGCCCACCTGGGCAACCTGTCCGCCGTCCCCCTCGACGCCGTGCCGGGTACGGGCACCGGCCTGTTGCCCACGCCGGCGGCCCCCCTCGGGACGTTGATCTCCTACGAGGTGTTCTATGCCGATCGGGGACGTGCGTCGGTGCGCGACGGTGCGCAGCTGCTGATCGTCCCCACCAACACCTCGTCGTATGCCACAGCCCAGGTCCCCACCCAGGAGATTGCCGCCTCCAGGGTCCAGGCCGTCCAGCAGGGGCGCGATCTCCTTCAGGCCGCGCCCACCGGGTACAGCGCGGCCATCACCAATCGCGGCACGGTGCTGCAGCGCTCGGTCCTCGGCCGACAGCAGGTCATCCTCGCCACCCTCTCCCGGCGTGACGGGTGGACCCTGTACGTCCGCTACGGGGACACTCCTCCTCTGGGTCTGGCGGTGGCGGCCCTGGCGGGCGGGTGGTTCCTGGCCGGAAGGCCGGACCGTCGCAGACGGAGGCACGCCCGAGCGGGGTAGCGGCCCCTCGCCCCCGGGTGGTCGCGGTCACCCGAGGACACGCCGGAAGTAGGTGGCCGACTCCTCATACCCGAGGCTGGTGTAGAAGCCGGCGGCGCGTCGGGTGGCCAGGGCGACGAGCTTGGAGCCCCGGTGCGCAGCACGGCGTTCGAACTCCCCCATGAGCATTCTCCCGAGACCGCCCTGTCGGTGGCCCTGGCGGACCATGATCTCCTCCACCCAGGCCACCGTTCCATTGGCGAAGAAGGTGAGGTGCTCGAAGCCGAGCAGGTAGCCCTGCACGGATCCGTGCTGCTCGACGACCAGCACGCAGGCGCCCGGGTCGGCGATGAGGGCACGGTAGTGCCGGTGGAATTCGGAGGGCCGGGGGACGAAGGAGGTGGCAAATCGACAGGCCAGGTCGAACACCGAATCGGCGTCGGCCTCCTGTGCGGCTCGGACAACCGGTTCGTCGGGCACCCAGACATGGTGGCAGAGCGCCCGTGGGGTCGAGGCGGCCCGCCCGCACCGGACCCGGGGCTGCGCCCGTGTACCGCTGCTGTGCCCGCGTTACTCGTAGTACCCCGAGTGGATGTACACGCACGGGATCCCCTCGCCGTGGAACATGGCGAAGTTGTTGGGGTCGTCTTCGAAGGCCAGCCTCAGGTCGAACCCGTAGGACCGCAGCTCCTCGACGCTGTCCCGCTTGAACCAGGTCACCTGCGAGTAGTCGCCGCGGGACCGCATGACCAGCAGGTCCCATCGAAGCCCGTAACGGTCCAGCCAGGCCAGAGTCTGGGGTTGCACCCGCATGGGCCGACCGGTGAGGAGGATGACCTGCAGGCGCGAGTCCAGGAGCTCGAGGACCCGGGCCAGCTCCTCGATGACCGGGTCGTCACCACAGGCGTCGAAGAACCGGTCCCAGTCCCGTCGGCCCCGCTCGAGGAAGTGCTGGCGTCCGACGGCGTCCGACAGCACACCGTCGACATCGAAGATCACTGCCTCACCGGGCGCACTCAGGGGCGCCTGACGCCAGGCCCAGTTGGAAGGACCCGTGACCGCGCTCACTCGTCGGTCGGCGAGGTCGACGCCAGGCGCCGGATCTCGTCGACCACTGCGGGATCCGCCAGGGTGGTGGTGTCCCCGAGCATCCGGCCCTCGGCCACGTCGCGCAACAGGCGACGCATGATCTTGCCGCTCCGGGTCTTCGGCAGCTCGTCGGTGAAGACAACGGTCCGGGGCCGGGCGATGGGGCCGATCCTCGTGGCCACGTGGGCCCGCAGCTCCTGGCCCCGCTCGTCGGTGGGCCCGCCGGCATCGGCCCGCAGGGTGACGAAGGCCACGATGGCCTGGCCCGAGGTCGGGTCACTGGCACCGACCACCGCCGCCTCGGCCACGGCCGGGTGGTCGACGAGAGCCGACTCCACCTCGGTGGTCGAGATGCGGTGGCCCGAGACGTTCATCACGTCATCCACACGGCCGAGCAGCCACAGATAGCCGTCTTCGTCCGTCTTGGCCCCGTCTCCGGCGAAGTACCTCCCCGGAAAGCGGCTCCAGTAGGTCTGGCGGTAGCGCTCGGGGTCACCGTAGAGGCCCCGCAGCATGGCCGGCCACGGCCGGGTCAGGGTGAGGTAGCCGCCACCCTTGTCCACCTTCGCCCCCTGCTCGTCGACCACCTCGGCGGCGATCCCCGGGAGCGGACGGGTGGCCGAGCCCGGCTTGGTGGTGGTGATCCCGGGAAGGGGGGCGATCATCATGGCGCCGGTCTCCGTCTGCCACCAGGTGTCCACCACCGGACAGCGACCCCCGCCGATGTGGGTCGAGTACCACATCCACGCCTCCGGGTTGATGGGCTCCCCCACCGAGCCCAGCACCCGCAGCGACGTGAGGTCGTGCCGGCCCGGATACTCGGTGCCCCACTTCATGAAGGTCCGGATGGCCGTGGGAGCGGCATAGAGGATGGTGACGCCGTACCGCTCGATGACCGACCACCAGCGGTCCCGATCGGGGTAGTCGGGTGTCCCCTCGTACATCACCGAGGTGGCCCCGTTGGCCAGCGGCCCGTAGACGATGTAGCTGTGACCGGTCACCCAGCCGATGTCGGCCGCACACCAGTAGACGTCGCGCTCGGGGTGGAGGTCGAAGACCACCCGGTGGGTGTAGGCCACCTGGGTCAGGTACCCGCCGGTGGTGTGCATGATGCCCTTGGGAGCGGCCGTGGTGCCCGAGGTGTAGAGGATGAAGAGGAGGTCCTCGGCTGCCATGTGCTCCGGTTCGCACCGGTCCGACGGTCGTCCCCCCGCGGCCCCGTCGTCCCCGCTCAGCAACTCGTGCCACCAGTGGTCGCGTCCCGGGGTCATGGAGGGCGCTCCGGTGCCGTCACCCCCGATCCGCTGGGCCACCACGACATGGTCCACGCACGGCGTTGCGGACACCGCCGTGTCCACGTTGGCCTTCAGGGCCACCGGCGTGCCGCGGCGCCAGCCACCGTCGGCGGTCACCACCACCCGGGCCTGGGCATCGAGGATCCGGTCCCGCAGGGCGTCGGACGAGAAGCCGCCGAAGACGACGGAATGGACGGCCCCGATCCGGGTGCAGGCCAACATGGCCACGGTCAGCTCGGGGATCATGGGCATGTAGACGGCCACCCGGTCGCCGCGGCCCACCCCCAGCCCGCGCAGGACGTTGGCGAACCGGGACACGTCGGCCAGGAGCTGGCTGTAGGTGATGGTGCGGGTGTCGCCCGGCTCCCCCTCCCAATGGAAGGCCACCTTGTCGCCGTGCCCGGCGGCCACATGGCGATCGAGGCAGTTGTAGGAGACGTTGAGGGTGCCCCCGTCGAACCAGCGGGCGAAGGGCAGGTCCCACTCGAGCACCGAGTCCCAGGTTCGGAACCAGTCGAGGGCGCCGGCCTGCTCGGCCCAGAACTCCGGCCCCTCGGCCGCGGCCCGCTCGTAGACGCCGGGGTCGGCCAGCACAGCTTGCCGGGTGAACTCCTCCGAGGGGGGGAACACCCGGTTCTCGGAGTAGTAGTCCTCGATGGTGGCCTCGGAAGCGATCGTGGACCCTCCGACCAGGTGTTCTGTTGCCTCGTCCGGCATGACTCCCCCTTCTTCACTCCTGGCGGCAGAGAACTCCCTCCGACGCGCCTCAGCCTAATAGCGGCGGGACTCTACGATGGAGGGGCTGTGACCGTGACAACGCAATCGTCGGAGGGGCTCAGGCCTGACGGTCTGACATCAGGCGTCGAGCTCACCGCCTTCTCCCCTGAGCCCGGTGCGACCCGCGTCGAGGTACCGCTGGGCCGCCGGGTCATGGTGGTCAGCGACCTGCTCCTCACCCCCGACGCCACGCCGACGTCGTCGGCGGTCAGTGCCGAGGTGGCCCGCGCCCTCGACACCTGGGACGGTCCCGGGATCCTCATCATCGCCGGCAACCTCTTCGACTTCACCGGCACCGGGTCACCGCTGTCCCAGGCCCAGCGGTCCCTGGGCGCCCACCCGGCGCTGGCCGACGCCCTGGCCCGCTTCGCCACCATCGACGAGCGGCGGGTCATCCGCCAGAGCGGCACCCACGAGCCCGGCTACGACACGGACCCCGAGAGCATCGAGGCCATGGCCCACCGAGGCGTCGAGCAGCTCGGGCCGGTCGATCTCCACCTCCACACGGCCACCGGCGTGCGGGTGGTCCGGGTCGAACCGGGCGAGCACGCCTACGCCTCGGGCTGCAGCGGGCCGGAGACGGAATTCGACCCGGCGGCCGACGCCAAGCCCGGGGCCGTCGGGCAATCCTCGGCCGGGAGGGGCTGGCGATCACTGGCGGCGCGGTCCACTGACGACGCCCCCTGGCTGGTCGGGCTCAGTCGCCTGAGCGATCCGTCGGCCCTGTCGCGATTCGTGGTCTCGCGCACCCTGTACCGGCGTCTCGGCCGCTACGCCTGGTGGCTGTTGGTGCCCTTCGCGGTGGCCGGCCTCCTGCGGGTGGCGGTCACCCCGTGGGTCCTGGGCCACATCGGGTCGGGCCTGCCGGCCCGGGCCATTCGGAACGCCCACCGGGCAGACCTCGGCGACCAGATCGTCATCGCCCTCCTGGTCGCCCTGGTGGTGCTGGCGGTCCTGGCGCTGGTGCTGGGGCTGCTCAGCCGACGCATGTGGTCCATCCTCGGGGGCGGATCCTTGGAGACGGTCCAGTCGGAGGCGACGGCCAACGACACCGCCCGCGGCGCCGGTCGCCGCCTGGTGGGGCGGGGCTACGCGGGCCTGATCACGGCTGCGACGTTCCAGTCGGAGCTCACCCACCTCGGTGTCGGCTTCTATGCCAATGTCGGGGCCACCGCCGAAGTGGTGGAGGAGCACCGGGGCCGGCTGGGACTCCCCCCGGTGTTCCTGAACAACCAGCGGGTGAGCTGGGTCGAGCTGGAGACGGGCGCGGAGCTGCACGTCCGGATGCTGCTGGCCCGCAACGAGCTCCGGTCACCGAGCCTGCTCGAACGCCTGATCACCCGCGGGAGGAGTGTACGGAGCCTCCACCCGACGCTGGTGGCCTCCTACCCGATGGGCGAATCGTGGCCGGCGGCGCCCGACTTCCACCTGGTCCACCGGCGGACCCGGAGACGGCGGCGCCTGGCCTCGGCGGCCATCCTCGTCGCCGGGATCATCGACCTGCTCGATGCGGTCACCCCGCCCCTGCGCGGGCGGTTGCACGTGGTGCTCCAGTACCTGCCCCTGCGGGCCAGTGTGGCCGCCGGAGCCCTCATTGCCATGGCCGGCCTGGCCCTCGTGGCCCTCGGCCGGGGCATCCTGCGCGGACAGCGCCGGGCCTGGCGGGTGGCGGTGGCCCTGCTGGCGGGCACCATCCTCCTCCACCTCATCGCCGGGGCCGACATCGAAGAGTCGGCGGTGGCGCTAGGGGTGCTGGTACTGCTGGTCGTCAGCCGGCGGGACTTCCAGGCGGCCTCCGACTCGTCGTCCCTGCGATCGGCGCTGGTGGCCATCGGGATCGGGGTGATCGGCATCACGCTGGTGACCACGGTCTCGATCGAGGCCTTCACCCACATGGGCCACCACCGGTCGAACATCCCATGGTGGACCGCCCTGTGGGCGGTGTCCGAACGGCTGGTCGGCATCAAGACCATCCCCCTCCCCCAACGGGCGGACCGCTTCCTCGCCCCCACCCTCTTGGCCCTCGGCCTGTCCCTGGTGGCCGTGGTCCTGTTCCTCTTCACCCGACCGGTGGTCGACCGCCGGCTCACCTCGGGTCGGGCGGCCGAATTCCGGGCCCGCGACATCGTGCGACGCCACGGCGCCTCGACCCTCGACTACTTCGCCCTCCGCTCCGACAAGAAGTGGTTCTTTCACCGGGACAGCCTGGTGGCCTATGCGGTCTACGGCGGAGTCTGCCTGGTCTCCCCCGATCCCATCGGTCCCCGGAACGAACGCGAGCAGGTGTGGGGTTCGTTCCGCCGCTTCGCCGACAGCCACGGTTGGGTGACGTCGGTCATGGGTGCCGGCGAGGACTGGCTCTCGACCTACCGGGACTCGGGGATGCACAACATCTACCTCGGGGACGAGGCCGTGGTGAAGCTCCAGCCCTTCACCCTGGCCGGCGGGGACATGAAGGGGCTGCGCCAGGCATTCAACCGGATCAAGAAACGCGGCTACACGGCCACGTTCTACGATCCCGCCCACCTCGACCCGGCCCTGTCCCAGGAGTTGACGGCCCTGATGGCCATGAGCCGGCAGGGCGAGCACGAGCGGGGGTTCTCCATGATGTTGGGGCGGGTGTTCGACCCGAGGGACACCGGTCTTCTGCTGTGCGTGGTCCGTTGCCCCAACGGCGCTGCCTCCGCAATGTGCCAGTTCGTGCCGGCTCCGGGGATCAACGGCTACTCCCTCGATCTGATGCGCCGTGACCCGGGTGACCACCCCAACGGGCTCTTGGACTTCGCCTTGTGCTCGACCATCGAGCACCTGCGCGGCGGCGGCTACCAGGGCCTGAGCCTCAACTTCGCCGCCCTCCGCTCGACGCTGTCCGGCGACAAGGGTGAGGGCACGGTGCAGCGGGCCGAGCGGTGGTTCCTGAAGCGATTGTCCAACTTCGCCCAGATCGAGTCGTTGTGGCGGTTCAACGCCAAGTACGAGCCCGAATGGCTCCCCCGCTACGTGGTGTTCGACAGCGCCGAGCATCTCGTCCCGGTGGTCATGGCCATCCTGCGGGCCGAGTCCCTGTGGGAGATCCCGGTTCTCGGGAGGTTGCTGGCCGCCGGCGCCGAAAAGCGCATGGTGGCCGCCCAGCGGGAGACCGAGGAGTTCATCGCCGCATCATTCGGCCCATGGGATCAGAACGGCGAGGGCGTCGAATCGGCGAGCGTCAATGGCGGCCGTGCTGATGACAGCGCGCCGACCGCGACTCGCCCATCGGCGGTGTCGCGCTCGCCCGGCCCAGCGGCCTGAGCCGTCCGACCCGACGGGGCCGTCGCCCCGATCACCCCTTCCGCCGGCGGCCCGCTCCTGTCGGGGTGACACCTACGGGGCAGGAAGGCCGATCGGATTGGGGAACGGGATGACCCCGGCAGCCATGACCGACCGGACCAACTGCTGCAGGCCCTCGAGCACGACCACCTGTTCCTCATCCTCGAGGGCAGCGTAGGGCGGACCGGCCAGCTCGTCGGTCAACTGCTCGACCGAGCGACGGAGCTCCGCGCCGGCCGGGGAGATCTGCCCGCCGGCCACCAGCCCCCGACCCTCCAGCCGGCCGCGGGCAGCTTCCCACTCGTCGGGCGACCACCCTCGGCTGTCGCGAAAGAGGGCGCCGGGGATGCCCTCCGACAGGGCGAACAGGACCAGGGCCTCACATCCGTCCAGTCCGGCGGCCGTCAGCGCGGCGACATGGCCATCGCCGCGGTGCTCCCGGAGGCTGGTGCAGGCCTGCCACAGTTCCTCCACCGGATCGCCGGGCGCACCGGCCTCGTCGACTTGACCGAGGGCGCGATTGGCGCTGAACAGCACCCGACCCGAGCCGTCTGCCGCACCGACCACCCGATCCAGCCCCGGGAGGAGCGGTTCGGCGCGCTGATCCACCGCCGGATCCAGGCGGCGCAACGCCGCCGCGGCCCCTGTGCGGCGGGCCCGAAGAATGGAGGAGGGGTCGGCCAACGTCCACGCGTCGGGGATGGCTCGGCGCACCTGCGTCTCGTGGAAGTTGAAGAAGGCGGCCCAGACGGTTGCCGGGCCCACCATGCCGAGCGGCGCAGCCCGGGCCGCGAAGTAGCCCATCCAGAATCCGCGCAGCCCGACGGCCGTCAACGCCTCACGGCTCTCCGGGGCGAAGTAGGTCACGGCGTGGAGGGGCTCGACGCACCTCCACCACGTTCGAGCGTCTTGGCGGCCCGGGTGCGGGCCCTCCGGCTGGGCCGTCATTCCGTCCTCGTGGCGCCCCCGGAGTCCGGCCCCGTCGTGACCTCGGGTCTGTCGGTCCCACCGGCATCGCCGGTTCCCCCTCCGGAGCCGGCAGGGGCGGGGACCGGGCCCTGTCGGGCATAGAGCCCGATGATCCCCGCCAGCGCCAGGGCCACCAGCACCACGATCACGACCACCATCACCGTCGGCTGGTTCCACACCACCAGGATCAGCAGTCCTGCTCCGAGCGCACCCCACTGCAGCCCCTTCCGGTGGGCCACGACAAAGTCGTGCACGGGTCCCCCGGTCATCCAGCTCGGTCGTCTCCTCGTGTCCAGCCACGCCCTGACCCGGCGGTTGCCGATGACGGCGCCCACGATGGCGACGACGGCGGCCACGATGGCCAGCGTGCGGACGGAGTCGAGCAGGAGGGCAGCGACGGCGTCGATCACCGCGGCCGCCGCGGCCTTCGATTGGGAGGGATCCAACGAGGAGAGGTACTGGTTCCGCGCCACCGACGCCACCACCAGCACCAGGGCCATGGAGAGGGCGAGGCCGGCGGCCGCGCGCACCAGCCCCCGCCGACGATCCCGGTTCAACAGCACCGATCCGGCAAAGCACAGGAGGGTCACGATGGGCAGCACCAGCGCCAGATGATTGAGGAACCGGGTGAGGCGCTGGGCCCGGGCCACCTGGGTCGAACGGAACAACACCAACTGGGGCCCTTTGGCGGACGGCACCTTGTCGAACACAGTGATGCCCTTGGCGTCGAGGGCCTTCTTGGCCTGGGACTCGACCTGGGAGAGGTCCAGGGTCACCTGGCCGTTGCTCGACTGCAGTGCGCGCCCCCGCGACCCGGTCAGCAGGGCCACCAGCTGCTTGTGGGACGACCGGTTGGCGGCGATCCAGAGCGTGCGGAAATGGGATGACTGGACCAACTTGAGTGTGATCTGCTCCGTCACATTCTGCAGTCCCGACGTGATCGGAGTGGCCAGAAATCCGGCCTTGGCCGGCAGCGCCTGCTTGACCTGTTGATTGACATTGGTCCGCTCGATCAACCGCTGGCTGACCCGGTTGGCCACCGCAGCCTGGATGGCCGGGTCTTCGGCCAAGGGGGTGACTGTGCTCACGTAGGCATCGGTGCTCAGCAGTTCATTGCGTACGAACACCACGAACACCGACACCACGGCGAGGATGCAGGCCAGCACGACGAGCAGCCACGAGGAAAGTAGCTTCCATCGGCGACCCCGCTGTTGCTTCCGGGTCAGGGCCTCCGACCGGGGAGGCGCCTCGCTCTCCTCAGGAAGGTCATCGACCGTTGGCCGGAGTCCCTCGACATCATCGCCCTCCTCCGCCCCGGTCACACCCGTGCATCCCCCTCATCGAGACAGGGGACCGACGGTGGTGGTCGAGGGCACCGGGAGGGCGCGGGCCCGACCACGACGGGTGTTGATGGGAAGGCAGGGCGCACCGGCGCCGTGCGGCGGCCGCCCCACTCCGAGACCACTGCCCGCCGGCCGGTACGCCGTGTCTCTGCTGACACTCCCGCTCCGATTCGCTCAGGTAAGCACTTTGGCCTTCTGCGCCTCGAACTCGGCATCAGTGAGGACGCCCTTGGCCTTGAGGTCGGCCAGCTTGGCCAGTTCATCGGCGCTGCCCCCGGACGACCCCGCGGTCTGCTTCACGTAGGCATCGAACGCCTGCTGCTGCTGGGCGGCGGCGGCGGCGGCGCGCTCATGCATCTTCCCGCCCCGGGCGATCAGGTAGATGAGGACTCCGAGGTACGGAACGATGATGACGAAGAGGACCCAGAGGGCCTTGGCCAACCCGCCCATGTCGCGGCTCCGGAAGATGTCGCCGAAGATGACGATGAGGAGCCAGATCCAGAGGAAGAAGATGAAGAATTCCAACATGGTCCAAAAGATGCTCAGCAAGGGGTAGGTGTAGGCAAGCATGTTCAGGCCGCTCCTTGGTTGTGGATGACGATCCACCCTACAGCGTCGATCTGGTTCTTTGCGGGACTCTCCGCCCTCCGGCCAGGACTTACTCCTGGCTGAGACTCGTCTCTGCGCCCCGCGGTGACAGCCGGAAACCCCCCTCGCCCGGCCAAAGCCACCTAGTGTCCACGGAAGTGAGATCCACGGACGTCGGGGAATCGGTGCGTATCGCGGGCAGGGTCGGATCGCAGCCCTTGGCGGGATCGATGCGCGGCCCGGCGCATCGGGCGGCGTCCCGGCAATGACGTCGACGGCCCCCGGAGGCGACCAAGGCGCCACGGGAGAACCCCCTGATCCCATGGCCCTGCTGCGGAGCAGGAGCTACATCCAGCTGCTCGTCCTGGCCGCCGTCATCGGTGTCCCCGTCTCCGCCCTGGCCTACGGGTTCCTCAAGCTGGTCGCCGTGCTCCAGACGTGGTTCTTCGGCACCCTGCCCAAGGAGCTCGGATTCCAGGGAGTGCCAGCCTGGTGGCCGCTCCCGCTGCTGGCGGTGGCGGGCCTCCTGGTCAGTTCGGTCATCAAGTATCTCCCCGGGAGGGGAGGGCATTCCCCGGCCGACGGCTTCCACGCCGGGGGGACGCCCGATCCCATCGATCTGCCCGGTGTCGTGCTGGCCGCCCTGGCCACCCTGGGCCTGGGCGTGGTCCTCGGACCCGAGGCCCCGTTGATCGCCATGGGAGGCGGGCTCGGCGTGCTGGCCGTGCACCTGGCCAAGCGCGATGCGCCACCCACCGCGGCGGCCGTCATGGCCGCGGCCGGCAGCTTCGCCGCCATCAGCACGCTGTTCGGATCGCCGATCGCCGGTGCCTTCCTGCTGATGGAGGCGGCGGGCCTCGGCGGGCCGTTGCTCGGGCTGGTCCTGGTTCCCGGTCTCCTGGCTGCCGGGGTGGGGACGCTCGTGTTCGTCGGTCTCGACTCCCTGACGGGCTTCGGGACCTTCTCCCTGGCCATTCCCGGCCTCCCTCCCTTCCACCACCCGACGGGAGCCATGTTCCTGTGGGCGCTGGCCTTCGGCCTGGTCGCCTCGGTGGCGGG
The DNA here is from genome assembly GCA_035948045.1 of Acidimicrobiales bacterium. Lineage (GTDB taxonomy): Bacteria > Actinomycetota > Acidimicrobiia > Acidimicrobiales > RAAP-2 > Bog-756. The sequence goes on from DASZJN010000256.1 coordinate 15,925, forward strand.
CACCGGCATCCGCCTCCTGGCCCTGGCGGTGCGACCCCTCGTGGAGCGCCGGATGATCCTGCTCACCCCGCTGGCCGGCCTGGCCGTGGCCGGCCTGGCCATCGGGTTCGCCGAGGCAACCGGGAGGAGCTCGTCGTCCGTCCTGTTCTCCGGGCAGTCGGCCCTGCCCGGGCTCGTCCAGCACGCGGCGGGATGGACCGTCGGGGCCCTGCTGCTCCTCATCGTCTGCAAGGCGTTGGCCTATGGGATCTCGCTGTCCAGCTTCCGCGGGGGACCGGTCTTCCCGTCCCTGTTCATCGGTGCGGCCGGCGGAATTGCCGCCTCCCACCTCCCGGGCCTGTCCCTGGTGCCGGGTCTGGCCATGGGGATCGGGGCCATGTGCACGGTGATGCTCAAGCTCCCGCTGACATCGACGTTGTTGGCCACCCTGTTGCTGTACAGCGACGGCTTGGCCGTCATGCCCCTGGTCATCGTGGCCGTGGTGGTGGCCTACGCCGCCACTGCGTGGCTGCCCCAAACCGTGTCCGACCTGCGCGGAAAGACTGCCGTCGAGCCGGTCGAGGCCAGCTCTGGCACCGGACCGTCGCCGGCCCCGGCCGTCGCCGCCGCCGACACCGGCAACCCGACGGGATCGGCCTCTCTCTGATCGTGTCCAGATGACCGCTCCCGCCGCGCCCGCTTCCTCCCGCTGGGACCACACCGGGGGGCGTCCATGATCGTGGCCAAGATCGCCGCCGTCATCGTCGGCACTGCGGTGGTGCTGTCCGTGCTCGTCTCCGCGCTGGAGACGGTGGTCCTCCCCCGCGGGTTCACCCACATCGGCCGCTTTGTCTTCGCGGTGGCCGACCGGGTCCTCGTGCACCGATGGGGCAGCCGCGAGCGGGAGGACAACCTGCGTGCCCTCTACGCGCCCATCGCCCTGGTCAGCCTGCCCCTGGTGTGGATGCTGACCGTCACCCTCGGCTTCTCCCTGATCTTCTGGGGGTTCAGCCACGACACCGCCCAACGGGCATTCGAGATCAGCGGGTCCTCACTGTTCACCCTGGGGTTCGCCGAGCCAAAGGGAACCGGCCGGATCTCGTTGACCTTCGTGGAGGCCACCATCGGGCTCGGCCTGGTCGCCCTGCTGATCAGCTACCTGCCCACCATCTACGCCGCCCACCGCGGGAGGGGGAACGGGATCAGCCGGCTGCGCCCCTTTGCCGGGACACCGGCCGCACCGGTCCCCCTGCTGTTCAACCTCCACCGCGCCAGCTCACTGGACAGTCCCGAGCTCTGGCAGGCCATGGTCACCTGGCTGCTCGAGCTGGAGCAGACCCACACGTCCTTTCCCGCCCTGGCCTATTTCCCCGAGTCGCAACCCGACCAGTCGTGGGTGGCGTCCGTGGGGACCATGCTCGACGGGACGGCGCTGTTGCTCTCGGTGTCCGATTCCACCGACGAGGAGCACGCCGTTGAGGGTCTGCAGGGGTCGATGCTGGCCCTGGCCAACGGCATGCCGGCCGTCGTGCGCATCGGGAGGGCCGTCGGCCTGCCCATCGGACCGCCGGTGCTGCTGGCTGAGCTCATGGGCTCGTGGTCCCAACCGGCACCGAGTGTGTCCGTCCGGCGCGAGGAGTACCTGGCCGCCCTCGACGAGCTCGGATCGGTGGTCGACGTGCCCGAGGGGGAGCGGGAACGGTGCTGGCAACGGTTCGCGTGGATCCGTTCCGGCTACGACCGCGCCCTCCGGGGCCTGGCCGGGCTCACCCGGGCGCACCCGTCGCCGTGGACCACCGACCGGCCGGCCGAGGTCGGCCGACCCCGGCTCCTGGTCCGCCGGCCCATCCAGGTGGATTGGACCGTCCACGACCCGGGATGACCGAACCCGGGATCGGAGGGGTCAGACCCCGCTGACGGCGTGGATCCGGCCGCCGGCGATGGCCCGGCCCAGGGCGTCGAAGTCGCGTTCGTTCTGGTCGGCGTAGGAAGAGGCGAAGCGGCACATGGCCTGATCGAACCGGTCACCGCGGCCGAGGTAGGAGCCCATGGCGATCGCATCCCCCGACCGGGCGTGGGCACGGGCCAGGGTCCAGCCGCACATCTGGGCATAGATGCCCAACACTTCGGGTGTCGTCTGCTCCACGTCGAAGGATGCCTTCCAGTCCCAGAGCTGGCGCACGTAGAAGTCGCGGACGGCGCCGTCCTCCCCGAGGAAGCGGTCCCAGCCGAGGAAGATGTCGCTGGCGCCCTGCATGAGGCGCTGGCCCTCGACGACCCGCTGCCCGTGATGGGAGAACTCACTCGGGCCCAGGAAGGGCTCGCCCACGGCCGCCTCCGCCTCCTTCACCTGGAGGAAGAGGGGGTCCGCCAGGTCGCGCCCCACGAACAGGGCTACCCAGCACCGGGTGCCGACGCTGCCGACGCCGACCACCTTGCGGGCCAGGTCGACGAACTCGTACTTGTCGAGCAGCCGCTGGCGGTCAACGGACAGGGTGTGGCGGTACTGCGACATGGCGTCGTAGAGG
>DASZJN010000257.1:0-2852 GCA_035948045.1 Acidimicrobiales bacterium
CGGTGGAGCTGTTGGCCGAGGCTGGAGCCGCGGGGTGCTCCCTCGAGGACTGGAACCCCGAGACCCAGGAGATCGAGCCGGCGACGGTGGCCGTCGACCGGGTGGCCGTGGCTGCCGACGCCGCCGACCGGGTGGGGCTCGTGCTGACGGCACGGGCCGAGAACCACCTGCGCGGCCAGGACGATCTGGACGACACGGTCACGCGGCTGGCGGCCTACGCGGCAGCCGGGGCCCATGTCGTCTACGCCCCCGGTCTGAAGGACCTGACGGCCATCGGTCGGGTCGTCGAGGAGACCTCCGCCCCGGCCAACGTCCTCCTCGTCCCCGGCGGACCCTCGGCGCCTCAGCTGGCCGCCGTCGGCGTCCGACGGATATCGGTCGGGAGCTCGCTGGCCCGGATCGCCTACGGGGCCTTGGTCGAGGCCGCCGAGCAATTGCAGGACACGGGATCGCTGCCACCCGATGCTCGGTACCTGAGCCGGGCCAGGGCCGACGGCGCCTTCGCCGCCCGCCGGGCCTGACTCCGCCTGCGTGCAATAGAGGGGCACCCGCGCCGCCAGTCCCGACGTACTTCAACCGCTACCGCCTGGCGCCCCGCAGTCTGAGGGCGGACCGGGTCAGACTGCGCCGCCCCGGCGGCTCTCGACGGTGACCCCGACGGCGGCCGAGACGATGAGGGCCGCAGCCAGCGGGGCCATCCACAGCCCGAACACGAAGGTCAGGGCAGCGAACATGGCCCCCATGCCGAGGATGAACGGCCAGATGCTCGAGCCGGGGAACGAGTCGACGGCCCCGGCCCCCTCGGAGATCGACCCTTCCGGATCGTCGTCCAGCCGGGGCTTCATCTTGTACGACCACCAGAGGTAGTAGGAGCCGGGGAGCAGCCCGAGCAGCGCCGACCCCATGAGCATCAGGAACCCGGCGTCCTCGTAGCTGGTGAACCAGTAGACGACACCGATGACGGCGAAGAAGATCCCCGTTCCGGCCAGGAAGACGGCGCTGATCCTCATGAGGGTGCTCCGACCGACTCTTTGTCGTCCGAGGGACCAGGTGGGCGCTTGCTGTGGGTGACCAGCGTCCGGTGCTCGGGGTGGTTGTAGTCCCAGGTGGGCCGCTCCGAGCGGATGGGCGGGAGGTGGGTGTAGTTGTGGTGGGGGGGCGGCGACGAGGTGAACCACTCGAGTGCGTGGCCGTCCCACGGGTTGTCACCGGCCGGCACCGGCTTCCTCCAGGAGACGTAGAGGTTGACCAGAAAGAACAGGAAGGAGGCCCCGATGATGAAGGCTCCCACCGTGGAGATCACGTTGAGCCCCGTCCAGCCGTTGTCGGGCCGGTAGTCGGCCACCCGCCGGGGCATGCCGTAGAGGCCGACCAGGTACTGGGGCATGAACGTGAGCCAGAACCCGATGAACAACCCCCAGAAGTGCCACTTGCCGAGCCGGTCGCTCAACATCCGCCCGAACATCTTGGGGTACCAGAAGTAGAACCCGGCGAAGCCGGCGAACACGGCCGTTCCGATCAGCACCTGGTGGAAGTGGGCCACCACGAAGTAGGTGTCGTGGGTCATGAAGTCGACCGGGGGCGACGCCAGCAGCACCCCGGTGACCCCGCCCATGAGGAAGGCGAACAGGAACCCGATGGAGAACAGCATCGGGGTCTGGAAGCTCAGTTGACCGCCCCACATGCTGCCGATCCAGTTGAAGAACTTGATGCCGGTGGGCACCGCGATCAGGTAGGACAGAAGCGAGAAGAACGGCAGCAGGACCACGCCGGTGGTGAACATGTGGTGGGCCCACACCCCGGTGGACAGGGCGGCGATCGACATGGTGGCGAAGACCATGCCCTTGTAGCCGAACAGGGGCTTGCGCGAGAACACCGGGATGATGTCGGTGACCATGCCGAAGTAGGGCAGGGCCAGGATGTACACCTCCGGGTGCCCGAAGAACCAGAACAGGTGCTGCCACAGCACGGGGACCCCTCCGCCCTGCACGGTGAAGATGTGGGTTCCGAAGTGGCGGTCGCAGAAGAGCATCACCACCGCGCCGAAGAGGACGGGGAAGGCGATGAGGATGAGGATGCCGGTGACCAGCATGTTCCACGAGAAGATGGGGATCCGGAACATGGTCATCCCCGGGGCCCGCAGGTAGAAGATGGTGGCGGCCAGGTTCACGCCGGTGAAGATGGCGGAGAACCCGGTGAGGCCCAGGGCCATGAGCCACAGGTCGGCTCCCGCCCCGGGGGAGTTGATGGCGTTGGACAGCGGGGCGTAGGCCACCCAGCCGTAGCTGGCCGCGCCACCGGCCACCAGGAAGCTGGACATCATGGTGATCGAGCCACCCAGGAACAGCCAGTAGGAGAGGGCGTTCAACCGGGGGAAGGCCATGTCGGGGGCCCCGACCTGCAGGGGGACGATGTAGTTGGCCAGGCCGCCGAAGGCGAAGGGCCCGGCGAACAGGTACATCATGAGGCTGCCGTGCATGGTGAACAGCTCGTTGTAGGTCTGGAAGGACAGCAGCGACGAGGTCGGGTTGGCCAGCTGGGCCCGCATGACCAGGGCCATGATGCCGGCGATGAAGAACAGGATCAGCGAGGTGATGATGTAGCTCTTGCCGATGACCTTGTGGTCGGTCGAGGTCAGCCACTTGACGATCCCGCTCGGACCCTCGTGGTGCCCGTGGCCGCGCTCCGCCGGGTGTGCCCCGGGGACGTGCCCGTCGGCTCCGTCGTGCTCCTCGGGGCCGATCAGATCGGGTGATTCGACGGTGGTCGTCATGCGGCTCCCCTTGCCGTGGCGGGCGACGGACTGGCGTTCGACGGGGTCGGGTGGGTGGCGATGGGCGGGTTGTTCGACG
>DASZJN010000258.1:0-3990 GCA_035948045.1 Acidimicrobiales bacterium
ACAGCGACATGGCCATCCTGTTGACCCGCACCGACACCTCGGTGCCCAAACACGCCGGCATCACGTACCTCGTGGTCAACATGGCCACACCCGGCGTCGACGTCCGACCCCTCCGCCAGATCAACGGGTCCGCCCACTTCAACGAGGTGTTCCTCTCCGACGTGCGGATCCCGGCCGGCAACGTCGTCGGGGAGGTCGGTGACGGCTGGCGGGTGGCCCGGACCACGCTGTCCAACGAACGGGGCCTGATCGGAGGTGGGGGTGCCGCGGCCGCAGGCTTCGCCGACGTCTTGGATCTGGCCCGGCGCTCGGGCCGGAGCGCCGATCCCCTGGCCCGCCAGAGCCTGGCCTCCCTGTTCGTCCGGACCGAGATCCTCCGGTTCCTCGGTCTCCGGGCCCGCACCGCGGCGAGCAGGGGGCGGGCGCCGGGAGCGGAGAGCTCGGTGATGAAGCTGGCCTACTCCCAGCACGCCGCCCTCACCGGCAACCTGGTGCTGGACCTCCAGGGGCCGTCCGGGGCGCTCTCGGGCAGGTCGGCGGTCGATCAGGGCTTCTGGCAGCAGCAGTTCCTCGGCCAGTGGTCCGTGCGCATCGGCGGGGGCACGGACCAGATCCAACGCAACGTGATCGGTGAGCGGGTGCTCGGTTTGCCGCCCGAAGCCCGCGTGGACCGAGGGCGGCCGTTCAGCGAGCGTACCGAGGCCTGAGTCAACGGGGCATCGAACCTGAACCACCGCGCCATGAGCGGTGGCCTTCGGGCTCAGCGGACGGTTGCTCCCCCGTCGACGGCGATGACCTGCCCGGTGAGGTAGCTGGTCTCGGCGCTCAAGAGCGCCGCCACGGTGGCGCCGATCTCCCCCGCCTGTCCGACGCGACGCAACGGAAGGTCGGCAGACACGGCCTCGGCCATGGACGGGTCGGCGAAGGCAGCCCCCATCCCCTCCCCGGCGGTGGCACCAGGGCAGATGCAGTTGACCCGGACACCACGGGGGCCGTACTGGACGGCCGCAAGCCTGGTGAGAGCAATGACCCCTCCCTTGCTGGACGTGTAGGCCGGACCGAACCCGTGACCGCGGAGCCCGGCGGTGGAGGCCACCGTCACCGCCGACGATCCCGGCCCGAGGTGGGGAAGGGTGGCCCGCAGGGTGAGGAAGGTCCCCCGGAGGTTGACGCCGATGACCCGGTCGAACGTGGCCAGCTCCACCTTTTCGATGTCGGCCAGGTCCTCCGGGTCGAAGATGCCGGCACAGGTGGCGACACCGTCGATCAGTCCGAACCGCGACCGGGCCGACGTCACCGCCGCGGCAATCGACGCCTCGTCACCGACATCGGCTACCAGGGCGAGCGGTTGGCGGCTGGCTGTGGTCCCGAGGGCCGCCGCCGCCTCCTCGAGCCGGGGGCCGTCACGGTCGACCATGGCCACATCGGCGCCAGCCTCGGCCAGACGGGATGCCGTGGCACGTCCGATGCCGCTGGCCGCCCCCGTCACCAGGACGACGCGGCCGTTCATATCGGGCATGGGTCCCTCCTCCAGGATTGCTCCTCGATTCCCGATCGGTGGTCGTCGTGTCGGGGCCGACCGGAGCCGCGGCGCCAGGACGGCCCGGGTCGAGCTAGGCCGACGCGCCGGGCATGCTCCGGGCCACGGTCCGGTCGAGGATCCCGAGGGTGGCCCGCAGGGCGGTCTCCGAGATGACCGGGAAGATCCCCGCATCCCTGTAGACGGGATCGATGGCCGACCAGTCGTAATACGAGGTCACGAGCGTGCCCTCCTCGACGGGCTGCAGCTGGTAACCGTAGACGTGGCCGATCTGAGGGCGGATCTGGCCGAGGATGGTCCAGGCGATCTCGCGGTCGGGAACGAACTCGGTGATGGTGACGGTCACGTCGTATCGGCCCATCGGGTAGTCATTGAGGGACTCGCGATCCATGTGGACGACGAACGTGTCGCCGATAGCCGATACGGGCCCGCCGGTGGCATCCATCAGCATCCCGGAGCTGTCGATGGCCACGTGTCCCTGCGGGTCGGACAGCAGCCTGAAGATGGCTGCGGGGTCCGCGGCGATCGTCCTCTGGACCTCCAACCGTTCGCTCGTCATCTCCTCATCCTGCCACGGACCTCCTGTTCCTGAGGCCCGTAGAATCCCCGGGTGCCAGTACCGACTGCCATGGGAAGCTGCGACCCCGCCTTCGCTGCGGTGCGAGAGGCGTTCCTCGCCAACTTTGCCGATCACGACGAGGTTGGCGCATCGGTTGCGGTCAGCGTCGAGGGCCGGACGGTGGTGGACCTCTGGGGAGGATCGGCCGATCGCCAGGGCCGGCCGTGGAGCCGCGACACCCTGGTCGACGTCTTCTCGGTGGGCAAGGCCATGGTGGCCCTGTCCCTGTTGGTCCTCATCGACCGGGGAAGGCTGGACTTCCACGACCCGGTGGCCCGGCACTGGCCGGAGTTCGGCGCCGCCGGGAAGGGCGCCATCACCGTGGACCAGCTGCTCAGCCACCAGGCCGGCCTACCGGGCCTCCGGCAAGTCCTCGGTGCGGGTGCCGTGTATGACTGGGAACGCATGACCAGGGCCCTGGCCGCCGAGTCGCCGTGGTGGGATCCGGGCACCGCCCACGGTTACCACGTGAACACCCTCGGATTCCTGGGTGGAGAATTGGTCCGACGGGTGAGCGGGACGAGCTTCGCCCGCTTCTTCGCCACCGAGGTGGCCGGGCCTCTGGGAGCTGACGCCCATTTCGGTCTCGGCCCTCAGGACGACCGCCGGGTCGCGGACTTCCTCTTCCCCGGCGCCGCCCCCCTTCCCCCTCCCGACCCCGGAAACGACTGGTCGCTCGTCTACAACAACCCGCCGGGAGCGTCGGGATTCGGCACCGTCAACAGCCGGGCCTGGCGGGGTGCGGTCCACCCCTCGACCAACTGCCACGCCAACGCCCGCGCCGTGGCCCGGGTGTTTGCGCTGCTGGCCGCCGGCGGTGGCCTCGGGGGCGTTCATCTCCTGGGCCGTTCGGTCATGGCCGCCGCCACCACCGAGCTGGCGGTCGGTCCCGACCGGATCCTCGACCGCACCTCGCGCTTCGGTTTCGGCTTCCAGCTCACCCAGCCCGAGCGTCCCATCGGACCGGGGCCGGTGAGCTTCGGTCACTTCGGGGCCGGCGGCTCCCTCGGAATGGCCGACCCCGCGGCCGGACTGGCCTTCGCCTACACCATGAACCGGTTCGGGCACCGGTGGCAGGATCCGCGGAACCAGTCACTCCTGGCCGCCACCTACGCCTGCCTCTGACCGCGTGGCCTCATCGCCCCCACCCCCGGTCGGCGACCCCCGGTCATGATTGTTCGGGACCTCAACCGGGCACCGCGTTCCGGAACGTGGTGGCGATTACCGGCCCACCTGGCCGTCGGCCAGCTCACGCAGGATGTCGGCATGGCCGGCGTGTCGTGCCGTCTCCTCCAGCAGGTGCATCAGCACCCAGCGGAGGTTGACGGGCGCCTCTCCCCCGAGCTCGCGGCACGTCTCCTCGAGACTCGGTGCCGCCGCCACCACGGCGTCGACGCGTTCCCAGGTGTGGCGGTAGCGATCGACGGCCGTGGCCAGCGTGTCGTCCGGACCCACCGCGTCGCCGGGGAGATCGACCCGCTGCCCGGCGAAGCGACGCACGACCCACCGCGTCTCGGCCACCGACATGTGCTTCACCAGCCAGAGCAGTGTCGTGCCGCTGCCCACCGGAGACCTCCGCGCCGCCTCCTCGTCGACGCCGGAGACCTTGCGGACGAGCGAATCCCGCTGGTACTGGAGGAGCGCCCGCAAGGTCTCCCGCTCGGAGCCCTCGAGCCGGGGCGGCTTCTGATCAGGCACCGGGACCGAACACCTGGTCGAGGATCCCGTCGACCCCCGAGCCGTGGAGGGTCATCCCTCCGTCGACGACGATGTTCTGGCCCGTGATGAACCGCGCCAGGTGCGAGCACAGGAACACCACGACATCGGCGAC
>DASZJN010000259.1:0-33945 GCA_035948045.1 Acidimicrobiales bacterium
TGGCTGTCCAGAATACGGGCAAGAGCCACTCTGGGTCGGACACGGCCAAGGAGGAGCAATATCGAATCATCATGCTCCTCCTAGAACACGGCGCCAGCCCTCACGATCTCGACGCCAAGGGCAAGACCGTTGCGAGCGCTGCATTGAGCGATTGGATCCGTGAACTGCTCAACAGCTACTGACACGGATGTCGTGACGATAACAATCCGTCAACCGCATTGGCGGGGCGAGTCGGCCAGAACCATCGCCTGCCGACGAACCCCCGGAACGCTGGTTGTTGACAATACCGGCGGCCATCCTGAAAATAACGTACCGAGTGGATGCGAAGGGTATCCCTACCGCAGGATCGGTGGGGCAGTTCTGGCCGTGGCCGATGCCAACTAACGTGGGCCAGGTCCTGGTCGGAGGAGTCGCCTTGGCCAAGCTGATCTACATAGCTAACACGTCACTGGACGGTTACACCGAGGACCCTGACGGCGGCTTCGATTTCGGCCAGCCTGATGAGGAGTACTTCGGATTCATCAACGAGCTCGAGCGCCCGGTGGGTACCTATCTGTACGGCCGCCGGATGTATCAGACGATGGTCTACTGGGAGACCGCACCCGTTGCTGATCAGCCGCACTGGATCGTGGAGTTCGCCAACCTCTGGCGAGCGGCTGACAAGGTGGTGTTTTCGAAGACCCTGACATCGGTGTCAAGCGACAAGACCACCCTTGAGCAGGAGTTCGAGGCTGAGGCGATTCGGCGCCTGAAGACCGGGGCAGACCACGATCTAACGGTCGGTGGAGCAGATCTCGCAGCTCAAGCGATTGAGGCTGGGGTGGTGGACGAGTGCCACCTGTTCTTCTGGCCTGTCGTGCTGGGTGGTGGCAAGCACGCTCTACCGCTGCGCACCCGCCTCGACGTCGAACTCCTCAGTGAGAGGCGCTCCCCCAGCGGAGTCGCCCACCTCCACTTCCGAATCAACTACTGAGGATCATTCCTCGGGGAAGGATCCATTGCCACGTTGTTCTGCCACACGATTTGATGTGTGCCCCAGAACGCCGGGAGCGGGTCAGTTGCTAAACGAGGCGTACGGCACGCGTGGGACAGTCGCACAGGCCACCGCGCTAGTGCACGCATGCCGCCGAGCCCTCGCATGACACCATGGGAGCATGAGCGACGGAAGCCAAGAGCGCTACTACCACGGTACGCGTGTTGACTTGAAGCCTGAAGATCTGATCAAGCCCGGCTACAACTCCAACTTCGGCAGCCGCAAGGAGGCCAACTACGTCTATCTGACGGCCACTATGGACGCCGCTGTCTGGGGAGCAGAATTGGCAATCGGCGAAGGCCCCGGCCGGATCTACATCGTGGAACCGACTGGCCCCATTGAGGACGACCCGAACCTGACGGACAAAAAGTTCCCCGGCAACCCGACGAAGTCGTACCGCTCTCGTTACCCGCTAGCGGTAACGGACGAACTCACGAACTGGGTGGGGCATGGTCCCGATGTCTTCAGGCGATGAAGGACAATATCGACCGCCTCAAGCAGCTCGGCATCGAAGCAATCGGCGACTGACAATTCATGCAAAACGGGGCCAGTCCTGGTCGAGCCGGTTGAGCGAAGATCTCCGACAGCATCCCGTCTGTAGCTGTCACGACTCGGCACAGCGCGCCCCCAGATTGACCGGATGGTGGGGCGCTTGGCCCCATCGCGTATCTCACCTTGCTTGCACGCACCCCGCTTAGCTCCGGAGAGGCCGATGACGGAGCGGTGCTCCTGCCTCGAACCTGTATTGCAGCCCACACAACGGGCGCGATCAACACTCCGTGATCGTACAAACAGCGCACACCTGCCGCTGGCGACTAGTTGTGGCGGACCTCGTCGAAGGGCTTGTCCCGATCGGCGGCGTACTCCCTTGGCATGCCCAGCACCCGCTCGCTGATGATGTTGCGCTGCATCTCGTTGCTGCCCCCGCCCAGGCTGCTGCCTTGGCGATTGAGGTAGACCTCCCCGAGGGGTGGGGCGTCGTCGTCGATCCAGGCACCGATGTCGGCTCCCGCGATCTCCAGGGCAATGTCCAGATGGCGCTCGGTGTTGGTGGCGGCAAAGAGCCGGGGCAGTGCTCCGGCGGGGCCAGGAAACGCCCCGGTGCGGATGCCCGTCGTCACCCGCTCGATCAGCTGGCTCTGGATCCGCTCGTTGATCCGGTCCTCCGCCACCAGCTGGCGGACCCGGGGATCGCCCGTCTGACCGGTGGCCCGAGCCAATTCGAGCAGTTCCGACCGCTGGCCGCCCTGGCCGGCTGCCGCGATGATGGCTCCGCTGGCATAGGGGGACCCGCCCCCCACCGCGTTCCGTTCGTGGAACAGCAGGCGCGAGGCCACCGTCCAACCGTCGTTGATCTCGCCCACGACGTCGGTGACCGGGACGGGCACGTCATCGAAGAACTCCTGGCAGAACTCGGCCGTGCGGTTGGACATCTTGATCTGCTGGACCTCGACCCCGGGCTGGTGGATCTTGAGGATGAACATGGTCAGGCCCCGGTGTTTGGGCACGTGCCAATCGGTCCGGGCCAGGCAGAGCGCATAGTCGGATCGGAACGCGCCCGAACTCCAGATCTTCGATCCGTTGAGGACAAACACGTCCCCGTCCCTGGTCGCCCTGGTCACCAGGCCGGCGAGGTCCGAACCGCCACTGGGCTCGGACAGGAACTGGACCCACAGCTCGTCACCCCGGAGCATGGCCGGGATGTGGCGGAGCTTCTGCTCCTCGGTGCCGAAGTCGAGGAGGGTTGCGGCCAGGATGGTGAAGGTCGGAACGTTGAAGGTGGTGGGCATCCGGTAGGGCAGCGACTCTCGGGTGAAGGCCCGCTGGTGGGCTCGGGACAGGCCCTGGCCGCCATAGGCGACCGGAAAGCAGAGACCGGCGAACCCGCCGTCGAACAGGATGCGCTGCAGGCGGCGGGCACCCTTCCCCGACTCGTCCTCCCGGGACAATTGCTGATTGGTGTATCCCTCGGGCAGCAGCGGCATGGAGTCGGCCAGCCAGGCTCGCGCCCGTTGGCGGAATGACTCGACGTCCTCTTGGGAGTCCACCCTCTCCTCGGGTACATCCGTGCCAGTGTGCGCGCTCATGGAACTTCCCTCTCCATCCCCATGGCCATAGCCACACGCTCCCGGTGGTCACGGGGCGTCCCCCACTGGGTGCGGTCCACCACCACCCGGCGGAGGTAGAGGTGGAGGTCGTGGTCCCAGGTCACCCCGATGCCGCCGTGAATCTGCACGCAGTCCTGCAGGATGACCGGGCCGCGGTCGCCGATATAGGCCTTGGCCACGCTGACCAGCTCGGCGGCATGGGTGGAGTCCGAGTCCACGGCCCGGGCCGCGGCGCCGGCGGTGGCATGGGCAGCCTCGAGCCACACCTTCATGTCCGCGAACCGGTGCTTCAGGGCCTGATACGAGGCCAGGGGCCGCCCGAAGGAGTACCGGTCGGCGGCGTACTCGACGGTGAACTCGAACACCCGGTCCATGGCCCCGACCATCTCCGCACACTGGAGCACGGCCACGGTCTGCAGCTGGTGCTCGATGTCGGCCACGGTGGTCTCCGCCAACCCGAGGGCGGCGTCCTGTCCCACCGCCACCTGATCGAAGCGGATCTGGGCGAAGCGTCTCACCAGGTCGAGGCTGTTCGCCGTATCCACCGTGACTCCGGGGCTGTCGGAAGGCACGATGAATTGAGCCACGCCGTCCTCTGTGGCTGCTGTCACCAGGTAGACGTCGGCCTGTCCCGCGGCCTCGACCGGACCAGACACGCCGTCGAGGACCACGCCGGTGTCACCGAGCTTCGCCCCTACCCTGCCTCCGGAGTCGATGCCGGCGGCGGGGGCGCCGAGGCACCATGCGGCCACCGAAGTGCCGTCCATCAGCCCGGGGAGCAGCCTCCGCCGTTGGTCGGCAGATCCCGACCGGGCCAGCGCCTCGGCCACGACATTGGTGGGCACCAGTGGCCCGGGCGAGACCAGGCTGCCCATCGACTCGGCCACCAGCACGAGGTCCAGCAGCCCGTGACCCGAGACGCTGCCCCCACCGTCGGCTTCGGAAACCAGCAGCGAGGTCCATCCCAGTTCGGCCCCGGTCTTCCACCAGCCCCGATCGAACCCTGCGGGCTCCTCATCGGCCAGGCGGCGGACCGTCTCCAGGGGAGCCGTGCTCTCGAGGAACTTCCGAGTCGTGTCCAGCAGCAGCTGCTGGTCGTCAGTGATACGAAGGTCCACCCAGGCCCTACCCTTGTGAGCCTGACGCCGTGAAGACGAGCGGCAACGTATCGATCTGGCGCAGTCCCGCCTGATAGACCAGCTTGGTCCCGGGGGCGAGCGAGTAGTCCGGGATCCGCAGATGCCACTCCCGCAGCGCGATGCGGAGCTCCATGCGGGCCAGATGCGAGCCGAGACACCGGTGGATGCCGCCGCCGAAGGCCAGGTGCTTGTTCGGGTTGCGTTCCAGGTCGACGGTGAAGGCATCGGGGAGGGCGTCCTCATCGATGTTGGCCGCACCGATGCTGACTCCCACACTGGAGCCCTTGGAGACCGGGCAGCCCTCGATCTCGACGTCGGCGACGGCGGTGCGGGCCACCGCGGTGACCGGCGATTCCCAGCGCAGGAGCTCCTCCACCGTCGACGGGATGATCGAAGGGTCGTCCACGATGCGCCGACGCTGCTCGGGGTACTGGGCCAGGTAGGCGAAGAAGCACTCGAGGCTGTCGGTCACCGTGTCGAGGCCGGCCAGGATGAACAGGAAGCAAATCCCGACGATTTCGTCCACGGTGAGCCGCTGGCCGTCGATTTCGGCGGTGAGGAACAGGCTCAGGATGTCGTCCCGGGTATCGGCGCTCGCCTTTCGCTCCCTCACCACCTCGGCGAAGTACTCCTCGATCTGCCGGGCCGCCACCTTCTGGCTGGCCTGGATCTCGTCGAGGTCTGACCCCGAAGGGCGCAGGATCCCGTCCTTCATGCTCAAGAACAGGTCGAGCTGGGACAGAGGCAGGCCGACCAGCCGCAAGAACACGGCCGACGGGAGCGGCACAGCCAACTCGTCGGAGAATTCGCACCGTCCCGTGTCGATGAACCCATCGATGCGCTCGTTGACCAACCGGGCGATGTCGGGCTCCAGAAGGTTCATCTGTCGGGGGGCGAAGATCGGATCCAGGAGGCGGCGGTAGTTCCGGTGGTTCGGAGGGTCGACCTGAAGGGGGATCAGTGGCACCGATTGCCCGAGGTCGACGGCTTGCATGGCCGAGGAGAACTCCTCGGGGTGCTGGAGGACGTACTCCACAGCCGATCGGCGGACGACCTGGGGCCCGAACGTACCTGGGACCACCGATCCCTCAGCCTGGGCCCGGCGGTAGTAGGGCTGGGGATTGGCGCTCACGTCCGAATCCATGAACCCCTCGGGTTCGAAGACCTCGGACTCTTGGGCCTGCGACATGGCTGCCTCCTTTGCAGTGTCCCGGTGCGGCGGACCCGGGGACGGCGAGGTGAGAATCGGCTTTTCAGTAGACTCTACTCGGACGGCCCCGCCCACCACATGTCCGACGTGCCGCCTGGCCCCATCGCCGGCAGGCATCCGCTAGTGGAATGGCCCGATGGATGGTCCCGGCGCTCATTTCTCCACGATCTCGTCGATGAGCCCCCAAGCGCGTCCCGTGACGGCGCCGATGAAGTGGCCGGTGAGAGCCAACCAGGCCGTACGGTGGCGTCCGATGCGTCTGGGGAGCGTTGCCGTACCGCCGGCCCCGGGGATGAGGCCCATCGCCACCTCGGGCAGCCGCAGCCGGGTGTCCGGTCTGGCCACGATCCGGCCCGCCATGGCGGGCAACTCAACACCGGCACCGACACACGCTCCGTGAAGGTGGGCGACAACACGGTCCCCGACGACGCCGAGCAGGCGGGCGGCGCTGCGGGTGGTGCGGACCAGGTGGGCGGTGGCGGGATCGGTGAGCGTTCCGAATTCGTTGAGGTCGCCGCCGCTGCAGAAATCGGGTCCGCCTCCGAACAGATGCACCTCGAGGATGGTGGGATCGGCGCACACCACGGACAGGGCTTCGCACAGCCCGTCCCGCATGGCGCCGTTGTAGGCGTTGCGGACCCGGGGTCGGTTGAGGGTGATCGAGAGGCGGTCGCCGTCCCGCTCGACCACCAGGACGCCGTCGCCCGGCGATGGAGGGGAGGCCGGCGGCCTGGCCGCGAGCCACTGCCCGAACTCCGGCCCCTGCTGCAAGGTCGAATAGGCCAGCGACTCGAGGATGAGGTCGTGATCGAGCGAGTCATGGCGCCCCGAGCGGAGGACCTGGACCAGTGCGACCGATGCGTTCGGAGAGCGGTGCGCCGCCGTCCTCATCGTCTCCAGCACCACGTCGAGGTCGGCCACCTGGACCCACGGGATCTCCCGTCGATCGGCCTCGGTGAGGGCGACGTCCACCCCCGAGAAGGATCCGTCCACCGCTCCGGAACGACTGACCCCCACGATGACGCAGGGGAGCTGTGCGGGGATGTCGAGGCTGCCGACGTCGCCCGCGCTGTCGAGGTCGACGACCAGCAGCGGTCGTTGGGCCAGCGCTCCGAGGACCTCGGCCCAACCACCTTGGACCTGCTGGTACAGGCAGGCCAGCGCGTTGATGTCGAGCATGGTCGCACCGGTGGGCACCATCCAGCGAGCGTAACGTGCCCCGTCTCGCGCCCTGGTCGTCCAGTCCAGGGGTCACGGACCATCATGCATAATGGCGGTCCATGACGCCGGGTCCGCACAGTGAGCGCTGACGGTAACCCCCTGCCCGTCACCGTGGGCATCGACATCGGGACCACCTCGGTCAAGGCCTTGGCCGTGACGTCAGAGGGTCAGGTGGTCGGGCGGTCGCGGGTACCCCACCGGATCATCCACACGTCGGGTGACCACATGGAGCACGACGCCCTGGCCGCGTGGCGCAGGGGCCCGCGTCGCGCCCTGGCCGCCGTCAAAGCGGCCATCACGGGTTCCGGCTCCACCGCGGGGACCAGGCCGGACGGGATCCGTATCGCGGGAATCTGCGTGGCCGGCATGGTCCCTTCCCTGACCGCCGTGGATCGTCGGGGCATCCCGCGCACCCCCGGACTCCTCTACGGCGACATCCGGGGGCGCACCGGGGGGACACGGTCGGAGGACGGTCTGGCGGGGCCCATGCCCGACGCCGAGGGATTCCTGCAATGGACGGCCCAGGAGATGCCAGAAGCCTTCGGGTACTGGCCCGCCCAGGCGGTGGCGACCCACGCCCTGGCCGGCCACGCCGTCATCGACACCGCGGTGGCGTCGACACTCGGGGACCTCCAGCGGTCCGGACGTTGGAACGACGAGATGATGACCCGTCTCGGGGTGGATCTGAGCCAGCTTCCCCGGGTGGTGCCGACCGGCCAGGCCGCCGGCACGTTGCGTCGTGCTCAGGGGTCCGTCTCGGCAACGACCGCGGGGTGGGACGACGGCGAGGCGGTGGTGGCGGGCGGCACCATCGATGCCTTCTGCGACCAGATCGTCGCCGGGGCGGACCGGGTTGGGGACGTGATCGTCATCTTCGGTGCCACCTTGATCGTGTGGGTCGTGACCGACACCTGGGTCGAGGTCCCCGGGCTGTGGACCGTACCCCACACCGTGCCCGGCCTGGTGCTGATCGGGGGCCCGAGCAACGCCGGCGCCCTGTTCGTGGACTGGGCCCGGTCCTTGCTCCGGTTGGTGCGCACCAACCACGCCCAGGGTGATGGTCGATCGGGTGATCCGCGGCGGGTGCCGCTGTGGCTCCCCTACCTCCGTGGCGAACGGGTGCCGTTCCACGACACGACACTGCGGGCGGGGCTGTTCGATCTCGACATCACCGATGGGCCGTCGGGCGTGGCCCGCGCCGCCTACGAGGCCAGTGGCTTCGTGGTGCGCAGCATGATCGACCGCGCCGGCCTCGGGGCGCGACGGATCGTGGCCAGCGGAGGCGGCACCCAGGTGCAGGCCTGGATGGCCGGCATGGCCGATGCCACGGGCCTGCCCGTCGACACGGTGGCAGTTCCCGAAGGTGCCGCCCTCGGTGCGGCCTTCCTGGCCCGCATGGCCGCCGGGTTGGAGCCGTCGCTGGATGGATCGATGCGATGGGCTCGGCGGGGTGGCCGGTTCGACCCCGATCGCCGGTGGCAAGAGGCGGCCGAGGGGCGCTATCAGCGGTTCACCGCCCTCGGGACGGGGCCCTAGCCTCCGCCGGGCCGTCCGGGCACCGCGGGGCGACCGAGTCTGGAGATCCGTGGGCCGTTGACCCCTGGGCTAGCCGGAGGTGGCCGGCTCGAAGGCCACCTTCACGGCCCCGCTTTCCTCCTGGGTGGAGAGGGCCCGGAGCGCGTCGTGCCAGTGATCCAGAGGGAAGCGGTGGGTGAGCATCCCGGTCAGGTCGACCCGCCCCGCCATCACCAGATCGAGATAGTGGCGCAGGGCGTGCTGGCGCACGCCCTCGACCTCCTCGACACCGAACGCGTTGGAGCCGACGATGGACAGCTCCTTGAAGTAGATGGGCGTGTACTCCCATCGCCCGGGGGTGTGCACCCCGGTCTGCACCAGCGAGCCCCGCTCGGCCAGCACCCGGACGCCGACCTCGAGCGTCTCGGGACGCGCCACCGTGTCGTACACGACGTGGATGCCCCCCGGGTGGGCCATGGGCAACCCGGCGTAGGCGGTGTGCAGCACTCCCCCCGACCATTCGGCCAGGGCCTCGATCAGCTCGAGCCTGGGCTCGTGGGCGAGCACCAGTGCGGCACCGAACTTGGCCGCCAGGTCGGCCTGGGCCGGGAACCGGGCCACCACTGCAACCTCGACCTCCGGGTAGAGGGCCGAGAGGATGGCCATGCTGGTCACCCCGAGTGCGCCGGCGCCGTACACCAGGGCGCGACCGGCAGGAGGGGGCGGGCACCGGAGGATGGCGTGCAGGGACACGGCGAACGGATCGGCCAGCACCGCCTCCTCGTCGGTGATCGAATCGGGGACGGGGATGAGCATCGAGTCGTGAGCAGCCATCAGATCGGCCCAGCCGCCCGGGGCGTCGGTGGCCACGCCGACGTGGACCCCCGGGCCCAGGGCCCCGGCGGTGAAGCTCCAACACAGGTTCAGATCCCCGCGCTGGCAGGCCGGGCAGGGCGGATCCACCCCCCGGGGACCGCACGTCAGCCAGGGGTTGAGCAGCACTCGCTGGCCGACCTCGAGGCCGGTGGCCTCCGGACCGAGCGCCACGACCTCGGCCACCACTTCGTGGCCGGGAATGTGGGGAATGGATGAGAAGGCGGCCATCGGGTTGTCGATGTCGCCCGTGTCGAAGTCGCCCAGCACCAGCTTGGTCTCCGACCCGCACACGCCGGACAGGAGGGGCCGGGTGATCACCCAGTCGGGCCGGACCAACCTGGCGTCATCGACCTGGTGGAGGCCGAATGGCAGCGTGTCCAATCGCCGGTCCAGGTCGTCGCCCGGCCCGTCACTCGCCTCGGAGGGGTCACGGGGGCGTCCGAACACGAGGGCCTTCATGAGCCCGCCCCTTCGAGCGGGCCGAACGATGCTGCCAGCCCGATGCACCCGTGCTCGTCCATGATCGACACGGTAGCCAACCTGAGGGAACCGAGCGCCCGGCCGTCGGTCAGCCGACCATGGCGGCGGCGGAGCGGGCGGCCAGGGCGGCCAATGTCAGCGTGGGCCCGTAGCCGGCGGAGGTCACGAAGACCGACGAGTCGGCGATGACCACATTGGGCAGCTGGTGAAGGCGCCCGCTGCTGTCGGCCACCGATGTTGCCGGGTCATCCCCCATCCGGGCCGTCCCCATCACATGGCGACTGATGGGTGCGTGCTCACTGGTCCTGTCTCCCGGGCCCCCCGGGGTACCCGGCGAAGTGACGATCGAGGTCCACTCCGCGCCCATCTCCGCCAGGATGGCCGCCAACCGGGGTCCGTGGTGGGCCGAGGCGGCGAGCTCGTGAGGGTGGGGCTTGTAGGTGTAGCGGGCCACGGGGAAGCCCCTGACGTCCCGGATGGTCGGGTCGAGGTCGATCCGGTTGGTGGGCACCGGGAGGTCCTCGCCCTGCATGGTGAAGGCCCACAGCCGGTCGCGCATGGGCGACGACCGCATGTTCTCCTTGTGGGAGCGACCCCATCGGTAGATCTTGGCCTCGAGGATCGGGAGGGCGGGACCACCGTGCTCCACCATGCCTCCCCGCATCCAGGGGAGGCCGGCTTCCTTGGCCGCAGCCCGAGCGCGGTCGTCGGAAACTATGGCGTCGTCGTGCACCTCGGTCACCGCTCGTCCGCGCTCACCGTGCAGGCGGAGATCGGCGAACCCGCCGACCACGATGGTCTGGAAATGGGTCATGAGGTGCCGCCCGATGAGCGGATGCTCGAGCCCCGACAGCAGCAAAAGGCGCGGCGTCTCGACAGCCCCACCGGCCACCACCACGTAACGGGCATCCATGGAATGCTCGACGCCGTCCGGACCGATGAAGTCCACTCCGGTCGCCCGTTTGCCATCGGTGCGGATCCGGGACACGAACGTCTCCGGCCGCAGTTCGGCGTTGCCGCTCAGCAGAGCCTTCTGCAACATGGCCACCGGGTCACCCTTGGCGTGGATGGGACAGCCGAAGTAGGCGCAGAACCCACAGTTGTTACACGCCGGTCGACCATCGTACGGCTCGGAATTGGTGGCGCCGGGGGCCGGATACGGGTGGAACCCGAGGGAAACGGCTGCGGCCGACGACAGCTTCGAACCGTACATGGACGGTCCGGGCGGCATCGGGTACGGACCCGATCGCCATGCGGCGAAGGGATTGGCACCTGCCTCCCCCGACACACCGATCCGACGCTCCACGTCGGCGTAGAACGGCTCGAGCTCGGCGTAGCCGAGGGGCCAGTCGGCGACCGAGGCACCATCTTGGGGACCGAAGGTGGACAGCAGGGAGAAGTCCTCCTCCCGGAAGCGCGGGACCTTGCCGTCGGCGTGGGTGCCGCCGCCGCCGACCGTCGTCGGGATGGAGTTGACCTCCCCCACGAAGGAGTGATCGCCCTCCTCGGGGCCGATCCGGAACGTGCGCGGCTCGAGGAAGGGGTCGGGGCCGAGGAAGTACCGGTCGATGAACTTGATCTCGTCATTGGAGTAGTCGCCGAGGAGCCGGCTCGGGTCCTCCAGGTCGATGAGGTGGTTCCGGCCCTTCTCAAAGATCACCACCGACCAGCCGGCTGCGGTCAGCACGTCGGCGGCCGTCGAGCCCCCGGGCCCGGACCCCACGATGATGGCGTCGACGGTCACGCCTCCGAGACCTCCTGGTCCGTCCATCCCCGGGGTTGGACGTCGCCGGCGAACCCGATGTTCGACCATCCGACGCCGTCCCGATTGCCCCCGTACTCCGGCGCGCCGTACATGCCCTCGCAGGCGTGCCCGTAGACGAGCTCGGTGAAGTCCGAGTTGGCGTGGAGCCGGCGGTCCTGTTCCTCGCCCTCGCAGTGGGCGAAATCGGGTCCGAGCATGGCGAGGCCTGAGCGGTACTGCTCCTGGAGGCCCACCACCGCTCCGTTGAATTCGCGCTCGGGCCGGCCGAGTGAGCCCTCGATCCGGGTACGCCAGGCCAGTTCGTCCAGCGCCGTCAGCGGATGGAAGGCGGCGAAGCCCGCCGTCCCGCCGAACCGGCCCGAGGAGGGCCCGCCGGCCCAGATCCGCGGTGGATCGAACGAGAACGCCCCCAGCAGGCCGTCGATGTAGTCGGCCACTCCCGCCTCTGTCGCACCCGGAGTGTGGTCGGCCGGGATGAGCCGCTCGCACATCGCTGTCAGTGCTCGGTACTCGTCCTTGGTCAACCAGGTGGGCATTGCCAGGGGAAACTAACAGAACCCGATGAACGCGGTCTTGGCTAGCATCCCCCGGGTGTACGCCAACGGCCCCGCCATCCGCCTGCTGCCCCGGCTCGATCCCGACAACGAGTTCTTCTGGACCTCGGGGCGTGACGGAGTCCTCCGCTTCCTGCGGTGCCGATCGTGCCGCCAGTTCATCCATCCACCGGTTCCTCGGTGCCCCGAGTGTCTCAGCGACGACCTGGGACCGGAAGCGGTGAGTGGTCGCGCCACCGTTCACTCGTTCACCGTCAACCACCAGCAGTGGATACCGGGATCGGATCCCTACGTCATCGGGCTGGTGTCCATCGACGAGCAACCCGACGTGCGCCTCATGACCAACCTGGTCGACTGCCAGCCCGACGACTCCCTCGTCGGCAGCCCCGTCGAGGTCGTCTTCGAGCAGAGCGACGACGTGTTCCTCCCCCTGTTCCGACCGGCGTCCACCGGGCCGGAGGGCCGGCGCGGCGACGAGGGCCGGCTATGAGCGCGGCGTCACCCGCGGAACGCCAGGCCGCCATCACCGGCATCGGTCAGTCGCAGGTCGGGCGGCGGCTCGGTCGCACCGATCTCGACCTGACCCTCGACGCCTGTCTCGATGCCATCGCGGACGCCGGTCTCACCAGGGACGACATCGACGGCTTGGCCACCTACCCGGGCGGAGGCCTGGGCGGTGGTGGATTCGCCGGCCCGGGGACGCCCGAGGTGCAGGACGCCCTGCGCCTCAAGCTCAACTGGCACGACGGTGGCTCCGAGGGCCCGGGCCAGATGCGGGCGGTCATCGCCGCCTGCTTCGCCATCGCCGCCGGGGCCGCCCGGCATGTGCTCGTCTACCGGACCGTCACCGAGTCCACCGCCCAGGGCAAGGGCGGCCGGCAGGGGATCGGGGGCAGTGGTGGCGGGTCCGGTGGCGTCCCCCGCTTCGGCGGCTTTCTCCAGTGGTCGCTCCCCTTCGGTGCGGTGTCGGCGGTCAACTGGATCGCCCTGGTGGGCCAGCGCCGGGTCCACGAATTCGGGCTCACCCGTGAGCAACTGGCCCACGTGGCGTTGAACGGTCGGCGCAACGCCGCCCTCAACCCCAAGGCCATCTACCGGGAGCCGATGACCCTCGACGACTACCTGGCCGCACGGATGATCTCCTCGCCCCTGTGCCTGTTCGACTGCGATGCCCCCTGCGACGGATCGACGGCGTTGGTCGTCTCCCACGCGGACTCCGCCCCGGACGCACCGCATCCCGCCTGCCATGTCAACGCCGTGGGCACCGCCCTGCGGGGGCGTCCCAGTTGGGACCAGTTCGACGACATGACCTCCATGGCCGCCAGGGACGCGGCCGCCAGCATGTGGGAGCGCACTGAACTGAGCCCCGCCGATGTGGACATCGCCCAGCTCTATGACGGCTTCAGCGTGCTGCCCCTCGTCTGGTTGGAGGCGCTCGGCTTCTGCGGGCGCGGCGAGAGCGGGCCCTTCGTCGATGGCGGTTCCCGCATCGCCCTCGACGGCGAGCTTCCGCTCAACACGGCCGGTGGTCAGCTGTCGGCGGGACGGCTGCACGGGTTCGGCCTGTTGCACGAGGCCTGCGTCCAGTTGCGGGGCGAGGGGGGTGAGCGCCAGGTCCCGGGCCGTCACGAGGTCGCGGCCGTGGCCAACGGCGGAGGACCCATCGCGGGGACCATGCTGCTCACCAGAGGGTCGGGCTGAACGTCCGTCGCCACCGGTCTGCGGGGTCGGACCGCCCGGTCCACTGGATGCACGAGGCCGCGGTGCGGGCTCTGTCCTCTGCGGCTCACCGATCAGAACAGGTCGGCGTAGTCGCCCTTTCGATCGGACAGCAAGGTAGCGATCCGCTCGCGGTGGAACACAGCATCACCCCAACTCGACTGGTCGAGCTGGGACCGCTTGACGAACAGGTGAAGGTCGTGCTCCCACGTGAACCCGATACCACCGTGGACCTGGAGACCCGATGCCATGACCCGACGGGCCGCATCCGAACACCACGCCTTGGCCGCTGACGCGGCCAGGGATGCCCCCGGCTCCCCGGCGGCGATGCACCAGGCGGCGTAGTAGACGCTCGACCGCATTCCCTCGACGTCAACCAGGGCGTCAGCCAATCGGTGCTTGATGGCCTGGAAGCTACCGATGGGCTTGCCGAACTGGATGCGGTCCTTGGCGTACTCGACGCTCATGTCCAGCACCCGGCCGGATGCCCCGAGCATCTCCGCGCTCAGGGCGGTGGCGGCGCGGTCGACTGTGCGACGTGCCGCCGCCGCACCTCCGATCCGACGGGCCGGGGTCTGCTCGAGCCGCAGCCACGCCAGGGGCCGGGTCCGATCCATGGCCGGCTCGGGGCTCGGGCCTTCCCCGGGAGCCAGCTTGACCTCGTAGACGGCGTCACCGGTGACCACCACGACCACATCGGCGACCGAGGCGTACAGCGTGGGCTCCGGGCGGGCGGTGAGGAGACAGGTGTCATCCGCCGCCACCGCGGTGGTGCCCCCGGGGGTGGGCGACCACGCCAGACACCCGACCGCCTTGCCGGTCACCAGCCGGTCGAGCCAGGCCGCGGCGCCGTCCCTCGTCTCGGGCGAGAGGGTGTCGTCGGCGGCGGCGGCCCGGAACGCGCTCTGGGCCAAGCTGGTCCCCGCGAACGGAGCCGGCGCCAGGCGTCGCCCGAGTTCCTCGCACAGGAGACTCACCTCGACCATCCCCAGCCCGAGCCCACCCCGGTCCTCGGTCTGTTCGAGCGCCAGCCATCCCTGCTCGGCCATGGCGTCCCACAGTCGACGGTCGAGTGCCTCGGGTACGGGGCGTGAGTCCGCCGCTCCGACGACGGTGCGCACCCGGTCGTGGGACGCGTGGCGATCCAGCACCCGGCCGGCGGCGTCGCGGAGGGCCACCTGTTCCGACGACAACTCGAAGTCCACGAGCGGGCAGTCTACGGGTGCCGCAACCCCGTCACCGGGCCCGCCGACCATCCTCGACCCCGGATCCCGAGCAAACCGGTGTGTCAAGCTGACCGGCATGGACCTGCGGATGACGCCGGCACAGCGGGACCTTCGCCACCAGCTCCAGGAGTGGCTGATGGCCAACCTGCCCTGGGAGTACGGCGTCGGCATGCCACCCCGTTCCCCCGATCTCGACGAAGAGGTGGCCTTCGGTCGCCGGTGGCAGGGCTTGTTGGCCGCCGACCATTGGGTGGGGATCACGTGGCCCGTCGAGCTCGGCGGGCGTGGTCTCGGACCGACCGAGCATTTCGTGGTCACCGAGGAGCTGGCCCGGGCCCGGGCCCCTGAACTGGTGGGCCGGATCGGCATCAACCTGGTCGGCCCCACCCTGTTCACCCACGGAACCGACGAGCAGCGCCAGCGCTGGCTCCCGCCCATCCTGGGCGCCGACGCCCTGTGGTGCCAGCTGTTCTCCGAGCCCGACGCCGGCAGCGACCTGGCGTCACTGACCACCCGGGCCGAGCGGGTGGAGGGCGGCTACCGGGTCACGGGGCGAAAGGTCTGGACCTCCTATGCCCAGTTCGCCGATTGGGGCCTGTGCCTGGCGCGCAGCCACCCCGACGCTCCGAAACGGCAGCTGGGCATGACCTGCCTGGTGGTGGACATGCACGCCGACGGGGTCGAGGTCCGGCCCCTGGTGCAGATCACCGGCGAGGCCGAGTTCAACGAGGTGTTCCTCGACGGCGTCCTCGTCCCGGACGACCACGTGGTCGGTACCCCCGGCGAGGGATGGACGGTGGCGAACTCGACCCTGTCCCACGAGCGCGGGGTCAATCCGCGGCAACTCGGGATCCACTGCCAACTCCTGTTGGGGTTGCTCGAGATGGCTCAGGACAGTGAGCGCGGGTTCTGCGACGACGGGATGCGCCAACGGTTGGCCGAGGCCTACCTCGAGGTGAAGCTGTTCCAGCTGCACAACTGGCGGACCCTCACCCGACTTGAGCGCGGAGAGCCGCCCGGGCCCGAGGGAAGCACGCTCAAGCTGTACTGGAGCGAGATGTCCAAGCGTTTACACGAGACCGTGCTGGCCGTGCTCGGGCCGAGCGCGGGCCTGTGGCAGGGCGCGGCCGACAACCCAGGGGACGGCATGTGGCAGCGATCGTGGCTCTACTACCAGGCATCGTCGATCTTCTCGGGGACGAACGAGATCCAGCGGACCCTGGTGGGCGAGCGGGTGCTCGGCCTCCCGAGAGGCTGAGCACCGGCGCCGGTCGGCCCGACGGCACCGCCCCACGATCCATCGGTGCGTGGGGCCTGGTGCTTACATCCCGGGTTCGGGATCGCGGGGAAGACCGAGCAGGCGCTCGGCGATCACGTTGCGTTGGATCTCACTGGTCCCACCGGCGATGGTGAGGCATCTGGTGACCAGAAAGCCGTGGGCCCACCGCTTGGCGTAGCCGTCGAGGGCGGCGCCTTCGGGGCCGAACATGGCCAATCCCATCTCCTGTACCCGTTGCTCGTGCTCGGCCCCCAGCAACTTCCGCACGCTCGTTCCCGGCCCGGGGTCGGTGCCGGCGAGAGTCCGCAGCATGGAACGGTGGGCGACGAGGCCGAGTGACTGCGCCTCGACCAGGAGCGAGGCGAGCTTGAGCATGGTGCCCGCCGACACCGGCTGGGTCTGTCGTTGGGTCAGATGGAGCAGGGACTCGACGCCGATGCCGAAGGTCGATCCCGACGACATCGACACCCGTTCGTTGGCCAGGGTGGCGCGGGCCATCTTCCAACCCTCGCCCTCCCCTCCGATGACGCAGTCGTCGGGCACGAACAGGTCATCGATGAAGACCTCGTTGAACATGGCGTCCCCGGTGATCTCCCGCAGGGGCCGGATGTCCAGCCCCCGGGAGCGCATGTCGACGATGAAGTAGGTGATGCCCTCGTGCTTGGGAACGGTGGGGTCGGTCCGGGCCAGGCAGATCCCCCAGTCCGATTCGAGGGCCATCGACGTCCAGACCTTCTGGCCGTTGAGCAGCCATCCGCCGTCGGTCCGCTCTGCCCTGGTGGTCAGGCTGGCCAGATCGGATCCGGCGCCGGGTTCCGAGAAGAGCTGGCACCACTTCAACTCGCCGAGCAGTGTCGGGCGGACCCACCGCAGGCGCTGCTCCTCGGATCCGTGGGCGATGATCACCGGCAGGGCCCAGGCCCCGACCCCGAGGTGGGGTCGCAGGACGCCGGCCTCGGCCAAGTCTGCGTCGATCACCAGCTGCTCGACGGCGGAGGAGTCCCGTCCCCACGGGGTCGGCCAGTGGGGAACCACCAACCCGGCATCCACCAGAGCCCGCCTCCGGTCCTGGCCCTCCGACTCCCGCAGCGTCCCGAGCACCGGCGCCAGCTCCGAGCGGACCCGGTCCGCCTCCTCGGGAAGATCGGTGGTCAGGGCCCGACGCACGCCCCGGAGGGCCAACCCCACCACCTCGGTCAGATAGCCCTCGGGCCCACCGAGCAACTGGCGGGCGGCCAACGCCCGGCGCAGATGGAGATGGGCATCGTGGTCCCAGGTGAAGCCGATGCCGCCCAGGAGTTGCACACAGTCCTTGGCGCTGTCGACGCACCCGTCGAACACCAGGGCGCCGGCGGTGCCGACGGCCAGCGCCGTCTCGTCGGACGGGCCCGACGCCGCGGCCAGGGCTGCGTCCCAAGCCACGGCGGTGATCTGCTCCGTCCGGACCAGCATGTCGGCCAGCCGGTGCTTCACCGCCTGGAACTGCCCGATCGGACGTCCGAACTGCTCGCGCACCTTGGCGTACTCGGCGGCTGTCTCGAGGCACCACCGCGCCCCCCCGGTGAGCTCGGCCGCACCTAGGGCGACCACGAGTTCGTGCACCCGCTCACCGGTGACGGAACGGAGCTGGCGTTGGGCGGCGACGGTCACGGACTCGGCCACGATCGTGCCCACCCGCCGGGTCGGATCGAGGCTCTCGAGCGGGCCCGCCTGCGCCGCTCCCCCACCCGTGCCCACGTCGAGGAGGCACCAGACCGCCGGTTCGTCACCGTCCCGCGCCGGCACCAGCACCAGCGAGGCCGTCGAGGCACCCAACACCGGTCGGAGGGCACCGGAGACCACCAGGCTGCCGTCGTCCCCGCGGCTGACGATGTCGAGATGGGAGGATCCGGAGTAGACGGCCCCGGCGACACTCCCGTCAACCAGCCCCGGCAACAGGTCGGCGGCCTGGTCGTCCGTGCCGGCCTCGGCCAGGGCGGCGGACAGGGTGACGGTGGGGAGGAGGGGCCCGGGAAACAGGAAACGGCCCGACTGCTCGAGCACGACCGCCAGCTCGAAGAGACCGTAGCCCTGGCCACCCCACCGCTCCGGGATGTGGAGCCCGAGCCAACCCTGGGCGGCGAACTCCTTCCACACCGGTTGCAGCACCTCGTCCTCGGCATCGAGCAGGGCCCGCGGGACGTCGGGCGGACAATGGGCGTCGAGCCAGCGACGCGAGGTGGCCCGGAGGGCCTCGTGCTCCTCGGAGATGGCCAGTGACATGGTCGAGCCTTTCGAACCGGTTGATCGGGGGCCAGTGTCCCATCGGTCCCACCGTCCCGCCGGGACAGCACGGCGGCGGTCGGCGTGGGCCCCCTCGACGACATCCTGTCATCTGGGAGTTCACCGCGCACCTAGGGCGACGGGGCGGCTCCACCCTCGGGACGGTGGGCCTGGCGCAGCAGCCGCTTCAGGACCTTTCCGTTCTGGTCGCGGGGGAGCTCGTCGACCACCTCCCACACGCGGGGGACCTTGTACCCGGCCAGCCTGTGGCGGACGTGGGCCTCCAGCTCGCCGACCTCGACGCTCCGGCGCAGCTGCACCATGGCCTTCAGACGCTCGCCGTCGCGCTCGTCGGGGATGCCGAAGACGGCACAGTCGACCACCTCGGGGTGTTCGTAGAGGGCCTCCTCGATCTCGCGAGGGGCGATGTTGACGCCGCCCCACAGCACCATGTCCGAGACGCGGTCGGTGATGGTGAGGTAGCCGTCCTCGTCGAGGTGCCCGATATCCCCGACGGTGAAGGCGTCGTCCCGCCAGGCGCCGGCGGTGGCGGCATCGTCGTTGCGATAGGAGAACCGGACGCCCCCCGCAGGCCGGATGTACACCAGTCCGGTCTCCCCGGTGGCCTTGGCCGAACCGTCCTCGCCCAGGATGCGGATCTCGACGCCGGGCCACGGTCGGCCGACGCTGCCGGGATGGGTCCGCCACTCCTCCGGGGAGATCTTGGTGGCCCCGCCTTCGCTGGCTCCGTACAGCTCATGGATCTCCGTATCGGGAAAGGCCTCCATCATCCGGGTTTTCACCACGATGGGGCAGGGCGCGGCGGCGTGCACGATCAGCTTGAAGCTGGAGAGGTCGATGGCAACCCGCTCCTCCTCGGGGATCTCGAGGATCCTGATGAAGTGGGCCGGCACCATGAACGACCGGGTGCCGCGGGTCCGGCTCACCTCGGCCAGCCACGACCTCGCCTCGAAGTGATCGGTGATGACGGTGGCGGCGCCGATGTAGAGGGCGCACAGGGCCCAGCCGCAGTGGGCGGCGTGGTACGACGGGCCGCTCATGACATAGACGTCGTCGGGGGTCCAACCCCACAGGGCAACCTGGCCCTCGGTCCCCCGGCGGCGGCCGGCGGCGTTGGCCAGGGCGCCGTGCACCACCCCTTTGGGTCGGGCCGTGGTGCCGGAGGTGTAGAAGATCAGCCCGGGCCCGGAGCCGCTGTCGGCGTCGGGCAGCGGTGGGGCAGCGGCGACGGCACGTTCGTAGTCCCCCCCCACCAGGAGGAGGGGGAGGTCGCGCTCTGCCATGGCCCCGTTCAGGGCGTCCTCGAACTCGGTGTGACCCACGACCACGGCCACGTCGGCATCGGTGAAGATGTAGGCCAGCTCCCCGGCCTTCAGGTGCCAGTTCACCGGCAGGTACGGGGCGTCGAGCATGGCGGCCGCGGTGGCCACCTCGAACTGTTCCGCCCCATTGGGGAGCACAGTGGCCACCGGGTGCCCGGGCCCGGCGCCCTTGTCGGCCAGGACGGAGGCCAGCCGGCTGGCCCGGTCGTCGAGCTCACCGTAGGTATGGATGACGTCGCCCACGATGATCGCCGGTCGGTCAGGCCCGTTGCGGGCATGGGTGGTGACCCCGCGCGGCTCGGCAGAGGTCGGGTCGTCCATGGTCGGCGACGCTAGCGCCGCCAAGCTCAGGTGCGCACGGAGCGTGGCACCACGGATCGGGGCCCACCAGTCCGGTACGGTTGCGGCCATGACTGAGCTGGACGGAGCAGTGGGTACCGCCGTCCACCCCCTCGAGCCCCTGACCGCGGACGAGATACGAGGGTCGGTGGCGGTGGTTCGGGCGGACGGTCGAATCGACAAGCGGGCCCGGTTCGCCACCATCACCCTCGAGCCCCCCTCCAAAGAAGTGGTGGCCGCCCA
Organism: Acidimicrobiales bacterium; assembly: GCA_035948045.1. GTDB lineage: Bacteria > Actinomycetota > Acidimicrobiia > Acidimicrobiales > RAAP-2 > Bog-756. Next base: position 20,313 of record DASZJN010000259.1, read on the forward strand.
CCGCCCGGGCGACCAGGTGCGACGGCTGGTCCGACTCATCATCGTGCCCGGCACCGACAGCACCGTCATCGAGGCAGTGGTGGCCGTTCCGGCCCAGGAGCTGGTGTCATGGGTGGAGCGGCTCGATGTCCGCCCCGCCCTCCTGTTCGACGATTCGCTCCGCTCGATCGTGGCCCTGGCAGAGGATCCGGACTGGCAAGAGGCCATGCGGCGGCGGGGCATCACCGACTTCGACAAGGTCCAGATCGATCCGTGGCCCACCGGCAACTTCGGCCGGGCGATCGAGGAGAACCGCCGTATCACCCGGTGCCTGTCCTATTACCGCGAGGACCCCACCGACAACGGATACGCCCGGCCCATCGAAGGGGTGATCGCCACCGTCGACGGCGGTAGCGGGGAGGTCCTCGAGGTCCTCGACTACGGGATCGTCCCCCTTCCCGTCGAGACCGGCGGCTACTTTGCCGAGGACCACCAGCCGTTGCGAACCGACCTGCGGCCCCTCGAGATCGTCCAGCCGGAAGGGCCCAGCTACACCATCGAGTCCAACCTGATCCGCTGGCAGCGCTGGTCCCTGCGGGTGTCGATGGATCCCAACGACGGCTTGGTCCTGCACACCGTCGGCTACGGCGACGGAGACCGGGTGCGACCGGTCCTGAACCGGGCCTCGATCACCGAGATGGTCGTCCCCTACGGCGATCCGGGCCCACTGCACGGATGGAAGAACGCCTTCGATGCCGGCGAGTGGGGCCTAGGTCGGATGGTCAACTCCCTCGCCCTGGGCTGCGACTGCCTCGGGGAAGTGTCCTACCTCGACGCCACGTTCGCCACTGAGCGCGGGGAGCCGTACGTGGTGGAGAACGCGGTGTGCATCCACGAGGAGGACTACGGCATCCTCTGGAAGCACCAGGACCAGCGCATCGGGCGCACCGAGGTGCGGAGGTCGCGGCGTCTGGTGGTCTCCTCCATCTCCACCGTCGGGAACTACGAGTACGGCTTCTACTGGTATTTCTATCTCGACGGCAGCATTCAACTCGAGGTGAAGCTGACCGGCATCCTCTCGACGCAGGCCATGGCTCCCGATGAGCGCTCTCCCTTCGCACCTGCGATCGCCCCGGGACTGGCCGCCCCGGTGCACCAGCACCTGTTCTGCGCCCGGCTCGATGTGGAAGTGGACGGGCCACTGAACGAGGTCTTCGAGGTCTCCACCGAGCCACTCCCGCCGGGGGATGACAATCCGTGGTCCAACGGATTCGTCCCGGTGGCCCGGAGACTCGACTCCGAGCTCGAGGCCCGGCGCGACATCGACCCGGCCTCGGGCCGCTTCTGGAAGTTCGTCAACCCCGGTGTCAGCAATCGGTTGGGCGAGCCCGTCGCCTACAAGCTGCTTCCGTCATCCACTCCCACGCTGCTGGCGCACCCCGAGTCCAGTGTGGGCCGACGGGCGGGATTCGCCCGCCACAACCTCTGGGTGACCCCGTTCGCAGCTTCCGAGCGCCGAGGTGCCGGCGACTATCCCAACCAGCACGCCGGGGGCGACGGGCTGCCTCGTTGGACAGCGCAGGACCGTCCCCTGATCGACACCGACATCGTGGCGTGGCACACCTTCGGCGTGACCCACATCCCCCGGCCCGAGGACTGGCCGGTGATGCCCGTTGAGTACTGCGGGTTCCACCTCGTCCCGGTGGGATTCTTCGACGCCAACCCCGCCCTCGACGTCCCTCCGCCCGAAGCCTGCCACTGAGCCGGAGCCCACCCGGCCGCTCGCGTTCCGAGCGGTCAGTCCGCGTCCACCAACATCGCCGCCAACCGCTTGCGGTGGGTGGCGTGGCCACCGAGCAACACGTCGTTCTGCTTGGCCCGCTTGAAGAGGAAATGGGCGTCGGACGCCCAGGTGAAGCCCACTCCCCCGTGGAGCTGGATGTCCTCCCCAGTCACCTTCACCGCCGCCTCGGTGGTGTAGCCGGCGGCCATGGCCGCCGACCGCTGGCGACGGGGATCCTCGGCGTCGGACGCCCAGGCCGCGAACTGCACGGCCACCCTGGCCATCTCGATCTGGTGGAACATGTCGACGATCTTGTGCTTGACCACCTGGAACGACGCCACCGGCCGATCGAAGACCACCCGCTCCCTGGTGTAGCCGATGGCCAACTCCAACGCTCGGTCTGCCGTCCCCAGTGTCTCCGATGACAGTGCCACTGCCGTGTCGTCCATGACGCGGCGCCAGATCGAGGTCTGGCTCCCTCCCGGCCCGATGGGCATACACGGACGATCGTGCAGCTCGAGGCGCGCCACCTTGCGGAGCGGGTCGAGCGCCGGGACCGGCTCGCCGTCGGGATGCTCGACCAGGAAGGCGCGCCGACCCTGCTCGGAGCCGGCGACGACGATGACCCAGTCCGCGGTGTGGCCGTCCAGCACCAGTGGCTTCAGCCCGTCCAGGACCCATCCGGCGCCCTTCCGGCGGGCGCGGGTGCGCACCGTCTCCAGCGGGTCGCCGTGGCCGGACTCGTGCAGGGCCACCGTGCCCCGAGTCCGTCCGGCGGCGAGGTCGGCCAGCAGATCGTCGGCTCCGAGGGCGCGGGCGGCCAGGGTGGCGAACACCGCTGAGGAGAAGAAGGGGCCCGGCAACGGCACCCGCCCTGTCTCGTAGAGGACGATGCACAGCTCGGCCAGGCCGGCCCCGGCCCCACCAGCCTCCTCGGGTACGACCAGACCGGTCCAGCCCAGATCGACCAGCTTCGCCCACAGGCCGGCGTCCACGCCGTCGGGATCATCGGCCATCTGGCGCAACAGCGCGCCCCCGATCTCGCGGTCCATGGCCTGCCTGGCCACGTCGCGGAGCACCTCCTGTTCGGTGTCGTACGTGAAGTCCATGCGCTCCGTGGCCTCGCCTTTCCCCCATGGTCAGTGATCGCAATGGGCACCGCGGAGGCGACGCCACCCTGACAGGGACGTCAGTGTAGACCCGACCCCGGACAAGCACGGGAGCGTCACCGCCAGGTCGTCGCCGGGCCGGACGTCCCGTCCCGAGGCCGCCCCTCGTACACTGGCCGAACCGCCATGGTCTATCTGTTCGCACTCTCAGGCGCACTCTCCAACGCACTGGTGAGCGTCCTCCAGCGCATGGGCGTGGAGGACGCCAAGGAGGACGACACCCTCAGACTGAGCCTGTTGGCCCATGCCGTGCGGCGCGGGGTGTGGTTGGCCGGCTTCGCCTTCATGATCGCAGCCTTTCTCTTCCAGGCGCTGGCTCTCCACGTGGGCGACCTCACCGAGGTTCAGCCCATCATGGTCACCGAGCTCCTGTTCCTGGTGTTCATCCTCTCGACCTGGTTCGGCTACCGGTCCGGGCCACGCGAGTGGTTGGGCGTATTGCTGGCTTCGGCGGGCCTGTCCGGGTTCCTGGCCTTCTCGGCGCCGACCGGAGGGGACGGGGTGCCGGGAACCCTGGGATGGGTGATCGTCGGGGCGTCGTGCACGGTGGGCATGGCCGTGACCGTGATGCTCGCCCTCCGAGGCCCGCGGTGGTGGCGCGCCGCCATGTTCGGAGCGGCGTCGGCCATCGGCTACGCCTTCACCGCGTCCCTGACCAAGGTGGTGTCCCACTTCGTGGCCATGGACTGGACGAGCATCTTCTCGCACTGGGAGACCTACGCCCTGTGCATCTTCGGGGCCGTTTCGGTCTTCCTGACCCAGAATGCATTCCACGCCGGGCCGATCGGTGCCTCCCAGGCCGCCCTGGTGCTGGTCGACCCACTGGTGAGCATCGTCATCGGCATCACGCTGTTCGGTGACAACCTCCAGACCAATGGCGCCCGCGGGCCCCTCGAAGCCGTGTCGCTCCTCTTCCTGATCGTGGGCGGCTTCGTGCTCTCGAACTCCGCGGCGGTGTCCATGTTGAAGGGCGACGAGGGGCCAGCCGGTGATCTCCTGACTCCGCGACTGCACGCTCATCGCGTGCCTGCGGCGCACCCTGACGCAGTGCCGCCGGGGCTCACCCCCTGAGCGGCGGAGGCGTTCGCTACACTCACGTCCGTGGATTTCTCCCTGACCGCCGAGGACGAGGCCTTCGGCGTCGAGCTCCGGGGTTGGCTCGACGAGAACCTCGAGAAGTTCCTGACCGAGACGGAGGACGAGGACCAGCGAAACGCCGGCGTCCCGTCCCAGTCGCGCCGCAAGGCGTGGCAAGGGGTCATGAACGACGGGGGCTGGGCCGCTGTCCACTGGCCTACGGAGTGGGGCGGCCGCGAGACGACGCCCGTCCAACGCCTGCTGTATTCGGAGATCATGGCCGAGTACCGGACGCCGGGGATGTTCAACGCCAACGGCATCTGGCAGATCGGCCCCATGCTCATCCAGTGGGGAACCGAGGAGCAGAAGAACCGCTGGCTCCCCTCCATCATCAACGCCGACGATCACTGGTGCCAGGGGTTCTCGGAGCCCGATGCCGGAAACGACCTGGCCAACCTCCGCACCATGGCCATCCTCGACGGCGACCACTACGTGGTCAACGGGCAGAAGATCTGGATCTCGACCGCACACCTGGCCAAGTGGGGCCTCTTCCTGTTCCGTACCGATCCGACGGCCATCGAGCGCGGGGCCAAGCACGAAGGCATCACCGCCTTCATCGTCGACCTCGAGTCACCGGGAGTCGAACGCCGACCCATTCGGGACATGTCGGGCGACGAGATGTTCAACGAGGTCTACTTCCGCGACGTCCACGTACCGGTCGGCGACCGCCTGGGAGGCGAGGGCGAGGGCTGGATGGTGGCCATGGGCACCCTCGGCCACGAGCGGGTCGGCATCGCGGGCCAGATCACCGCCCTGGCTGCCGACCTCCGGGCCATGATCGAGGCGGCCCGGGCGGTCAATCCCGATGCGCTGGCCGATCCGGGTATCGCCGATCGGCTGGCTCGGGCCTGGACGGAGATCGAGCTGACCCGGCTGTTGGTGTACCGGGCGCTCAGCAAGGTCATGCGGGGCGAGAAGAACTGGCCCGAGGTCCCCTTCTCCAAGCTCCAGTACTCGATGCTGGCCCAGACCCTGGCCGAGCTGGCCGTGGACCTGCTCGGACCGGTCGGACTCCTGGCCCGGGGCGGCCCCGAGGCCGTCGACCGGGGGAAGTGGACCCGGCTGTACTCGTTCCAGCGGTACACGACCATCGGTGGCGGGTCCACCGAAGTCCAGAAGAACATCATCGCCGACCGGGCTGTGAAGCTGCCCGGTCAGACCCGGCTGTCCTGACCGGTCGGGTCCGTGCCTCCCCGCGGTGACGGTCGCGCTCCGTGCCTGATCGGCGTGGGCCGCCGGACGTGGCGGCCCGAGGAGTGCGGGCCCGACGGGGCGCCCGAACCGCTGGAGATGTGGGAGTCGGTGGCTCGGTTGGCCGATGCCGACACCGGCAGGCCCGGGGCCATCCAAGGCGTCCAACGGATCGACGTCGTCTACTGCCAGGCCTGGCAGTACGACGATCCCGCGGGCAGGCTGGCCGAGCGGCTGGGCGTCCATCCGCAGACCCTGCACTATTCGGGGATCGGGGGAAACGTCCCCCAGTCGCTCGTCTCCAGTGCCGCTCGGGACATTGTGGCCGGCGACCTCGACCTGGCGCTGGTGGTCGGGGGCGAGGCCCTGGCCACCACCAGGCGGTTGAAAAAGGAGGGGCGCAAGCCGGCCTGGAGCCACCCGCCGGACACGAAACGTCGCTTTCCGTTCGACACCCCGTTGGAGCCGGGCGAGGTGGCTCACAGTATCTTCGAGGCCTGGCTCACCTTCGCCCTGTTCGAGAACGCCCATCGGGCCCACCTCGGCACCGGCCTGGACGAGTACCGCCACCAACTCGGTGAACTCCTCTCACCCCTGACCGCAGTGGCTGCCGCCAATCCTCATGCGTGGTTCCGGGTGACACGCGGCGTCGAAGAGGTCATCGGCCCGACCGGCCAGAACCGGATGGTCGGCTATCCCTACTCCAAGTTGATGACCGCCATCATGGACGTGGACATGGCAGCAGCCGTGCTGGTGGCCAGCGATGCCACCGCCGACTCCCTCGGGGTGCCCGACGACCGGCGGGTGTACCTGCGGGGATGGGGGTACGCCGAGGACCCTCCAGCCCTGGCCCGGCGGTCCGACCTCTGGCGGTCGGGGGCGATGGAAGCGGCCAGCAGCGCAGCCCTGCTGGGCGCCGGGGCCGAGGTGGACGACATCGCACACTTCGATCTGTACTCGTGCTTCGCCAGTTCGATCGGGTTCGCCCTCGACGCGCTGGGGATCGACCCGGCGACGGCCCGGAGCGCGGACCCGGGCACGGCACCGGAACGCTCGGTCTCGGTCACGGGGGGCTTGGCCTACCACGGCGGGCCCGGAAGCAACTATCTGACCCACGCGCTGGCCACCATGGTCGAGATCCTCAGGGCCGACCCGGGCTCGTTGGGCATGGTCTCCGGGGTCGGGATGCACATGCACAAACACGTCTTTGCCACGTATTCCACCACGCCCGGGGTCCTCGTCCCCCCCGAGGATGCGGCGGTGTCGGCGCGGGGCGCCATGGCCCAGACCCCGATCGTCGATACCTTCGACGGGCCGGCCACCGTGGCCAGCTACTCAGTGATCCACGGGCGGGACGGCGAGCCCGAGTGGGCGGCGTTGATCTGTGACCTCGCTCCACCAGCCTGTGGTGGCGCTCCCCGTGATCGGACCTCCGGCGCCGCAGAAGTCGGAGCCAGGTGCTATGCCCGATTGACTGACCCCGCGGCCCTGCGCGACGCCGAGTCCGACGAGTTGATCGGGCGCCCCGTGCATCTCGCCACCGACGCCAACGGCATCAACACGGCCCACCTCTGATGGGTGCAATTAAGCGGGCGCGATACAGCCTTGCCGTGGCCGCCCACCCCTCGTCCATCTGTAGCTAGTCTCTATGACACCGGCGTCAGACTCCCAGGGATTCGGGGAGCCGGGCACAACACGGCGGGCACAACAAGGGAGGATGCCGATGCGGGCCGAGGATCTGATTCTGGTGAGCGTGGACGATCACATCGTCGAGCCACCTGAGATGTTCGAGGGGCGGCTGCCGGCCAAGTACCAGGACCTCGCACCCAAGCTCGAGCGCAAGCCCGACGGCACGGACGTCTGGCAGTACGACGGAAGCGAGATCCCCAACATCGGGCTCAACGCCGTCGTCGGTCGCCCGCCCGAGGAGTACGGCATCGAGCCGACGTCGCTCGACCAGATGCGGGCGGGGTGCTTCGACGTCCACGAGCGGGTCCGGGACATGAATGCCAACGGTGTGCTCGGCTCGATGTGCTTTCCGTCCTTCCCGCAGTTCTGCGGCCAGCTCTTCGCCCGCACCAAAGACAAGGACGTGGCCCTGGCCATGATCCGCGCCTACAACGACTGGCACATCGAAGGCTGGTGCGGGGCCGAACCGGGCCGTTTCATCCCGCTGTCCCTGCCAGTGCTGTGGGATCCGGCGCTGGCGGCCGACGAGGTCCGGCGGGTAGCGGCCAAGGGATGTCACGCGGTGACGTTCTCGGAGAACCCGGAGAAGCTGGGGTGGCCGAGCTTCCACTCCGATCACTGGGACCCGTTCTGGCAGGCGTGCGCCGACGAGGGAACCGTCGTCTGCCTGCACATCGGTTCGTCGTCCCAGCTGGTGATCACCTCGGTGGAGGCGCCCATCGACGTCATGATCTCCCTGCAACCCATGAACGTGGTGCAGGCCGCGGCTGACCTGCTGTGGTCACCGGTGCTCCGCAAGTTCCCCGATCTGCGGATCGCCCTGTCCGAAGGGGGCATCGGTTGGATCCCCTATCTGCTCGAGCGCGTGGACTACGTCTACGAGCACCACCGCGCCTGGACGGGTCAGGACTTCGGCGGTCTCCTGCCCAGCCAACTGTTCAAGGAACGGATCGTGACCTGCTTCATCGATGACGCCTTCGGGGTAGACAACCGTCGCTATCTGAACCTCGACAACATCACCTGGGAGTGCGACTACCCGCACTCCGACTCGACCTGGCCCCACGCCCCCGAGTCGGCCATGAAGTACCTGGCCGACGTGCCCGACGACGAGATCGACAAGATCACGCACCTCAACGCCATGCGCATCTTCGCCTACGACCCGTTCCCCATCCGGCCACGCGAGCGCTGCACGGTGGAGGCCCTCCGGGCCGAGGCCACTGACGTCGACCTCTCGCTCATGACCCGTTCAGCCGGCGGGAATGATCGGCCCCGGGGCCACGTGGCCCTCGACCTGTCGTCCATCGGGGCGAAGTCCCCGGCCGGGGGGAACGACTGACCATGCCCATCCACTACCACCTGGACGACGACCACATCGCCCGCATCGTCATCGACCGCCCCGAGGCGAAGAACGCCATGGACATGGACCACTTCTTCCAGCTCCGCAGCGCCTGGGACCGGTTCGGGGAGGAGGAGGAGGCCTGGGTGGCGGTGATCACCGGGGTCAAGGACGTCTTCTTGGTGGGGGCGGACCTCAAGACGTACATCCCCCAGATCACCGAGCACCAGAAGAAGATCACCTCCGGCGAGGTGGACACCATCGGCGGCTACCGCCTGGATGACGGCACCCGGGCCGTCCTGCGCGGCGTGAAGCTCTACAAGCCCATCATCGCCGCGGTCAACGGGACGTGTGTGGCCGGGGGCATGGAGATGCTCGGCGGATGCGACATCCGGGTGGCCGCCGACACCGCCACCTTCGGGGTGCTGGAGCCAAAGCGGGGCTTGTTCGCCGGCGGCGGGACCACCGTCCGCCTGCCCCGCCAGATCCCCTATCCGGCGGCCATGGAGTTCCTTCTGTGCGCCGACCAGATCGGGGCGCAGCGCGCTTTCGACATGGGCCTGCTCAACGAGGTGACCCATCCCGACCGGCTGATGGAGCGCGCCGATGACTACGCCCGCCGGATCATCGCCAACGGCCCCCTGGCCGTCCGAAAGACGAAGGAGTCAGTGCTCCGGGGGTTGGCCACCGACATGCGGGAGGCCTACCGCATCGAATCGGAGCTGGCCGGCGAGGTCTTCGGCAGCGAGGACGCCAAGGAAGGGCCGAAGGCATTCAAGGAGAAGCGCCCACCGCTCTGGACGGGCCGGTAGCCCTACGCTCGGCCGGTGAGCGAGCCGGAGAGCACGGGTTCCCCGATTCGGGCCCACAGACCCGACCGATTCCGAACAGCTCCGATCACTGCCTGCCGACCCGGTCTCGAACGGCTGACGCGTTCAACGTCCACCCAATCTCACGTCCGGGCACGGTTTCCCCGGCCAGGGCCACAATGCGGTCGTCCGTGGTCCCATGCCTCGCGGGTCGTCAGAATCGCGACATTTCTGCTGGTCAGACTCTCTTTTTGGTGCCATTGCACGCACTCTTCGTTCCCGTGTTCAACCCGCCGCTGCGTAGAGCGACTCGCGAACATGGGCCGCCCCTCCGTCGGATCCCACCGCGCACAGGCGACGAGTTTGCTGACCCTGGCGTCATGTCCAACGACTAGCGTTGGAACATGCCCGGGTTCGATGCAACGGCGCCTTCATCGTCGCCACCGGGACCGGCGGCGGGAGCGAGCGGAGCCGCGGCCTACGACCCCGAGGCCGTCCGCGCCAAGTACCTGGCCGAGCGGGACAAGCGGCTCGTCCCCGGCCGCGCTGACATCCGCGACCTGGGGACCGATGAGCACTTCGCTCGCTACCGCGACGATCCGTTCACACCATTCATCGAGCGCGAATCGGTCGCCGACGACGTCGATGTGGTGATCGTCGGCGGGGGAATCGCCGGGGTCCTCGCCGGTGCCCGCCTCCGCCAGGCCGGCATCGAGCGAATCCGCATCGTCGACCAGGCCGGTGGCATCGGGGGTACCTGGTATTGGAACCGCTACCCGGGCGTGATGTGCGACGTCGAGTCGTACAGCTACCTTCCGATGCTGGAAGAGCTCGACTACATCCCTACCCGGCGCTACGCGTTCGGTGAGGAGATCCGGTGCCACCTCGAGGCGATCGCCGACCGGTTCGACCTGGTGGCCGAGGCCATGTTCCACACCGGGGTCACCCGCGCCGAGTGGGACGAGGATGCGGCCCGGTGGCTGATCCACACCGACCGTGGCGACGAGATCAGCTGCCGCTGGTACGTGCTGGCCGTCGGGATCCTCAACCTGATGAAACTGCCGACCCTCCCGGGCATGGAGGACTTCGCCGGGCGCTCGTTCCACACGGCTCGGTGGGACTACGAGTACACCGGCGGCGGGCCGCACGAGCCCCTCACTGGCCTCAAGGACAAGGTCGTCGCCCTGATCGGCACGGGGGCGAGCGGCATCCAGTGCGTGCCGCCCCTGGCCGAGTCGGCGAAGCACGTCTATGTGTTCCAGCGCACGCCGTCGGCCATCGGCGAGCGGGGCAACCGGCCGACCGATCCCGACTTCGCCCACGGGCTCGAGCCGGGCTGGCAGCGGGCCCGAATGGACAACTTCCAGTCCATCATCATGGGCCGGCCCGTAGAGCTCGACCAGGTCGACGACGGGTGGACGCACCACTACGCGGCCGTCCAGCACCCCCCGCGGTGGGAGGGAATGACAACCGCCGAGTACGTGCGCAGTGGCGAGGAGGTCGACTACTCGATCATGGATGCGCACCGACGCCGGATCGAGGAGCTGGTGGCCGACCCGGCCACGGCCGAGATCCTGAAGCCGTACTACCGCTATCTCTGCAAGCGGCCCTGCTTCCACGACGAGTACCTGCCGGCATTCAACAACCCGAACGTCACCCTGATCGACTGTCCCGCTGGGATCGACCGGATCACCAAGCAAGGACCGGTCATCGACGGGAGGCAGTTCGATGTCGACTGCATCCTCTACGGCACCGGCTTCGAGCGCGAGCTCACCCCGCTCTTCCGTCGTGCCGGCCACGAGATCGTCGGTCGCGGCGGTGTCACCCTGGCCGAGAAATGGTCCGACGGTGCCGCCAGCCTGTTCGGGATGATGAGTCGTGGCTTCCCCAACATGTTCGTCATGCCGGCTCCGGGGCAACAGGCGGTGGTGACCGTCAACTACACGCAGCTGGCCGTGCTGGGCGCCGAGTTCATCGGCCATGCCGTCGGAATGCTGGAGCAGCAGGGGGTGGAGGTGGCCGACGTGAGCGCCGAGGCCGAGGAGGCGTGGACACAGAAGATCGTCGACTCCTACGTCGACAGCAGCGCCGTCATGTCCGCCTGCACGCCGTCGCGCATCAACAACGAGGGCCACCCGGAAGCGAACAACCCCCGCAACGGCAACTACGGCCGCGGGTTCGGCGACTGGTTCGCCTACCGCGAGGTGCTCGAGCAGTGGCTCGAGGCCGGCGGGTTCGAGGGCCTGGAGCTCGAGGTCCGGTCGACGGCATCGTGAGCGCGCGACAGCGAGTCGCCGTCGTGACCGGCGGCGGGGGCGGGATCGGGGCGGCGGTCGCCGAGGAGCTCGGCCGCGGCGGTTGGTTCGTCGTCACCGTCGATCCCCTCGTGACCCTCGACGGCTCCGAGCGGCTGCCGGAGCCGGAGGAGACCACTGCCGGCCGCATCGTGGCGGCCGGCGGCTCGGCCCGGGCATCATCGGCATCGGTGACGGACGCCGAGGCGGTCAGCGGTCTGTTCCGGGAGTTGGTCGACGAGCGCGGCGGGCTCGACGCCGTCATCAATGTCGCCGGCATCACCCGGCAGACCTACTTCGGGCTGGGCACCGAGGAGGACTGGCTCACGTTGCTGGCCGTGCACCTCGGGGGCTACCTCAACGTGCTCAACGCGGCACTGCCGCTCATGGCTGCCGCCGGGCACGGACGCATCGTCGGCGTCACCTCTGGATCGGGGTGGCGGGCCGCCGATGCCGGCGCGTACAGCTGCGCCAAGCGGGCCGTCGCCTCGGTCACCTGGCAGCTGGGCGGGCAGGCGCCCCCGGGGGTGACCGTCAATGCAATGTCGCCCATCGCCGCCACGCGAATGGTCGCCGCCGCGGCCGAGCGCGCTCGTCAGGCGGGCACGACTGGAGGCGGAGGCGGAGTCTCCCTCTTTGCATCGATGCCGGGCCCCGAGGACCTCGCACCGCTGGCCGCGCACCTGGTGGGCGACGAATTCGGGTGGTGCAGCGGTCGGGTGCTGTTCGCCGGCGGTTCGGAGGTGGCGGTCATCGACGAGCCCCGGCTCCTCGAGGTGGTGCGCACTGACGGGGCGGTCTCGCTGTCCCGGGTGCTCGAGGCCGTGCTCCCACGGGCCTTCTCGACAGCCGAGACCGCCCAGGCGACCGGCGGGGGCGGCAACCCCCGGTTCAGGTCCATCTTCGACGAGCCGGCCCCCGCCGAGGTCGCTTCGTCACAGGTGCGATCCTGTGCCGTGGTCACCGACCGCCCGCGGTTGGCCGCATCGCTGACGGCGGCGCTCGAGGCCCGGTCCATCACCTGCCACCGCCTCGATGTCGCTCGCGGCTTCGCCCAGGCCGCCGACGCGCTGCACTCGATCGTCGCCTCTAACGGGCCGGTCGATGCCATCGTCGTCGCGCCCGCCGGTCGTCAGCCGACGGCCATCTCGACGGACGGTTGGGAGCGAACCCTGGCCGAGCACCACGGCATCGTCGAGGACATCCACACCGACGCCGGCTGGGCCCGGGCGGCGGCCGAATACGCCACCAGGGCCGCTCGCCCGGTCCGGCTAGTGACCCTCACGGAGGCGGCAACGGGTGGAGGTCGTAGTCGAGCTCAGGCCTCGGCACAGCATGCGCGAGCTGCCGCGGGCACCACGAAAGGGCGAGTCACGGCTTTCGCGGCCGGCATCGAGGCCCCGGAGGCGGCCGCGGTCCAGCCGGTCGGCGAACTGGTCGGCCACCTGCTCGGCCATCCCGAAGCGGGGTCTCTCGCGGGTGCTGAGCTGGTGATCGGCGCCGGCTGGGTGGGCCTCCGCGGCCACCCCCGGCCACTCGGCAGCATCACGTACGGTGGCCCGGCCGTGCCCGATTGGCTCGACGCCACGCTCCGGGAGATGGTCGGATCCGCCGCCCGGCCACCGCACACCGAGGCCGGATGACCGCTCAGCCCACCCGTGTCGTCGACGCCCACGTACACCTCTGGGACCCCGCCCGCACCGACTGGTACCCGTACCTTTCGCGGCCTCCGACGCAGGGCGCCGGTGATGCGTTGAGGATGTATCGCCGCTTCGATGCCGGCACCTATCGGGCGGAGACGGCCCGGTGGAACGTCGAGAAGTTCGTGAATGTCGCCGCCGCCACCGGTCGTCACTCGATCGAGGAGACCATCGAGCTCGACGGTGACGCGCATTCGACCGGCGGCCCCGACGCCATCATCGGCGGTTTGCCTCCGACCGATACCGTCGCCGAGGCCATCGATCTCCTCGAGCGGCAGATGACTGCTTCGCGCTTCCGCGGGGTCCGCCCGATGGGTGTCCACGATGGTCCGCTCCCCGACGTCGAGGTCCTCCAGGCGCTGCAGGATCGGAACCTGGTGTTCGAACTGATGGCCCATACCGACCAGCTTCGAATGGCGGCGACGGGGCTCGCCGGCTTCGACGGTCTGACCGTCGTCGTCGAGCACACCGGATGGCCCCGCTCGAATTCCGACGAGGAGCGTGCCCTCTGGCGGCCTGGCATCGACGCGCTGGCCAGCCTGGGCG
>DASZJN010000260.1:0-2875 GCA_035948045.1 Acidimicrobiales bacterium
CGATTCGCCTCGACCCGGCTGAGGCCGCCGACGACGCTGACCAGGCGTCGATCATCCTCAGGGCCAGCGCGTCCCCATCGAGCCCGAGGAACGCCGCATACCGGCGGAGCGTGGAGAGGGCCAGGGCCTGATCGGGGAGGCGGGCCAGGTCCCCGTGCTCCAGCGCTTCGAGCTGGGTGATGGGCCGGCTCAAGCGATCGTGTACCGCCAGGAGGTCGAGGCCGCGCTCGTTGCGGGCATCCCGAAGCTGCCGTCCGATCTCCTCGGCGGAGGACATCGTCTCGTCCTGTTGGTCGTCGCGCCGGCGTGTGGTTCCGCCGCGTTGCCGGATCACGTGCTGTCTCCTGACTCTCCCGTGGGCCAAGCGTAGTTGTTCACCCATTACCTTTCGGCACCGGGAGGAGCTCGGTTGAGGTGGATGGCGGGGACCGACCCGTGATCCAGCATCGGCTGGGAATGTTGCGAGCGCAACTAGTGTTGCAATTGGTGCCAAGTCAAGTGGACAGCGGGAAGCTGCGGAGCGAGCATGGGCGACGTGACGACCTGAAGGCAAAAGGAGGTCGGTCATGCCGGCAGTGACGGTTGAGGACGTGCTTGCGCTCCCAAAGATCGAGGCGGTGAAGGGCGGAGGGAATGCGGGGCGGCCGGTGACGTCGGTGACCACGGCGCCGGCCGGCTTCGAAGGCGAGGGCTTCCCGGTTCGTCGGGCCTTCGCCGGCGTGGACCGCCGCCATCTGGACCCGTTCATCCACATGGACCAGATGGGCGAGGTCGAGTATGCCCCGGGCGAGCCCAAGGGGACCCCGTGGCACCCCCATCGCGGCTTCGAGACGGTCACCTACATGATCGACGGGACGTTCCAGCACCAGGATTCCATCGGCGGCGGCGGCCTCATCACCAACGGCGACACCCAGTGGATGACGGCGGGAGGTGGCATCCTCCACATCGAGGCGCCCCCGGAGGAGCTGGTCGTGAGCGGCGGCCTCTTCCACGGCATCCAGCTGTGGGTGAACCTGCCCAGGGCGGACAAGATGATCGCACCGCGGTACCAGGACATCGGCTCGTCCAGCGTGGTGCTGCTCTCATCGGCTGACGGAGGGGCGCTGCTGCGGGTCATCGCCGGGGACGTGGGCGGGCATGCCGGGCCGGGCTCGACCCACTCGCCCATGGCCATGGTGCACGCCACCGTGTCGCCGGGGGCCGCCGTCGACATCCCCTGGCCGGAAGCGTTCAATGCCCTGGTCTACGTGCTCGGCGGTGCGGGCACCGTGGGCCGGGACGGGCACGCGGTTGGTACCGGGCAACTGGCCGTCTTCGGTGACGGGGCATCGCTCAGGATCGCCGCTGACGCCAAACAGGAGTCCCGATCCCCCAACCTCGATGTGCTGGTCCTCGGCGGGCGTCCCATCGGTGAGCCGGTCTACGCCTACGGACCCTTCGTGATGAACACCAGGGCGGAAGTGGCCCAGGCCTTCGAGGACTACCAGGCCGGGAAGCTCGGCACCATCCCGGCGGACCACATCGGCTCGTAAACCGGAGGACGGGTCACCGTCGGTCATCCGTTGGGCGGCAGACCGGGACGGTCAGGGTCCCTCGCCCCCCTGGGGGGTGCACGATCTCGGGTCCCAGGGCTGCAGGGGGGACACCGCGGCGGTAGGAGGCTGGAAGGCGCCGCTTGACGTGGCTGTGGTGGTGGGCGTGGAGGTGGTGGCCGGGGTCGCCGCCGCGGGGGCGGTGGTGGCCGTTCCCCCCGCCGGGGTGGGGGCGTTGACCGCGAATTGCGACCCGGTGACCACGGTGACGTCGGCGCCGCTGCTCGTGGGCCCGAGGGCGGTGACGACCGCCCCGGACATCGAGTGGGCCACCGCTTGGGCGGCGGCCTGGGCCGCCGGCGTCTTGGTGGCGTAGTACACCACCGTCTCGGACTGGGCACCCACTGACGGCGTGTCGCCGACGCCCGCGATGCGGAACCCCAGCGCCTGCAGGGCATTGGAGGTCGTGGTGGCCTGGTTGTAGGTACCGGTGCCGTTGAGGACCGAGACCGACACCGCCGACGGGCTCGGGAGCTTGTGGCCGGTCATGGTGTCGGTGGCGGCGTCGACCCCGAGGAACTGGTCGATCACCTGCTGGTCCTCCGTGACGGACGGGAACTCGACACTTCCGTAGTCGCCGCCTTTGAAGGTGTAGGAGCCGAACTGGTCGACCTGTACGGGAAGGGTCAGCTGCGGGGCCGAATTGACATTGACCGAATGGAAGTTGAGCACCAGGTCGACCATGTCCGTGCTCGAGAACTGACGATCCACGCTGAGCTGGGGAGCGACCCCACTCACCAGCTGCTGGTCCGTGATCGGGTTGCCGAGGCCCTGCTTGGCCACGGCGCTGGCCAGAACCCGGAGAAACTCGTGGCTGCGGCGGATGCGGGCCAGGTCGCTCAGGTTCTCCTTGGGCCAGTAGTCGGGAAGGCTGGTGGTCACGCCGGCCCCTTTGTACTGGAGGTGCCGCGCCCGCACCACCTGCAGGGCGTGGAGGCCGTCGAGGGAGACACACCCCGGGGTCAGCTGCTTCAACCCGGAATAGGCGTCGTACACGGGCACGGGAAAGTACATCTTGACCCCGCCCAGGGCATTGACCACATTGGCAAAGGTGTCGAAGTTCAACACCACGTAGTGCTGGATGGGGATCCCGAGGTTCTCGTTGATGGAGGCGACTAGTTGGCTCGGCCCCTGGTACAGGCCGGCGTCGATCTTGTTGGCCCCGGTGGTCCGGGCGTTGGGGACGAACAGGTCGCGGGGGATCGAGAGGATGGACACCGTGTGCTTGGCCGGATCCAGGTGGAGGATCATCACCACGTCGCTGTTGACCCCGTTGACGCCCT
>DASZJN010000261.1:0-6134 GCA_035948045.1 Acidimicrobiales bacterium
GACCAGGACGCCGGCGGCCACCCGCCACTGGAGACGCACCAGGCCCGACGCCCTCGGACGTGGGCCTGGGGGATCGCCGGATCCGTGGTGCTCGTGCTCATGTGGCTCCCGCCCCTGATCCAACAGTTCACGAATCACCCCGGCAACGTCACCCTCCTCGCCCGGTTCTTCAATGCCGCCCACCTCCCCCCGTCGTGGGTGGCCAGCCTGCGGTCGGTGACCGCCGTCTACGGGGTGTTGATCATCGGCCCTTCCGAGGTCATGAGCACCTACCTCGGCCACACGCCGCACCACGTGGTGGCCGCCGTGGCCGCCACGGTGATCGCCGTGGTGGCCGCCGTGACCGTCACCATCGTCGGCGTCCGTCAGCGGAACCGCTTCGCCGCCGGGCTCGGCCTGCTCGGCATGGTCGGATTCGTGGCCATGGTCGTCTCGGTCAGTCGGGTGGTGGGGGTGGTCTACGGCTACCTGGTGGTGTGGGCCGTCGCCCTTCCCGTGTCCACGTTCATCGGTGCCGGCATGGTCCGGGTACCGACTGGCGTGCTGTCCCTCCGGGGGCGACCGTTCACTTCGGCTCCCGCCGTCCGCCTCCTGGCCTGCCTCGTGGCCGTGGCCGCCTCGGTGCTCGTGTGCGTACGAGTGGTCGACCTGCCGGCGTTGAGCTCGGTGTCCGATCCCGAGGTGGGTGCCCTCACGACACTGGTGGTCCCCGCGCTCCACGGCCGCAGCAGTGTGTTCGTCAACGACGGCGGCGCAGGCCGCGACCCGGGCAGCCAACTCCTCGACGTCGAGAAGTTCATCGGCGTGGTCAACCAGCTCGACGAGCGCGGCTACCACCCCACCGTCAACCAGTTCTGGAGGGCCCAGTTCGGTCCGGGCTTCGAGGCCGACGGCACGGAGGACCACTCGGTCGAGCTGACCACGTGGACGCCGTCTTCATCGGCCCGGCCCGGGTACCGGGGGCGGGTGGGGGATCTGGCCGTGACGGTGACGGGGACAGCCGGCGGGCGCTCGACCGACCGGGCCGACCGGCCCCGGTCCTAGCGGGAGGCCGCCACCCCGGAGGTGGCGGTGGTCGAGGTCGGGTGAGCCGCCCGGTTGGCGTTCCCGATGGTGATGATCTGGGTGAGCAGCCAGGGGGCGACCAGCGTCGCCCCGGCCGGGCTCACGTGGATCCCGTCGGCGAATCGCGCGTTGACCCCGGTGATGAACTGGGCGTAGTGACCGCCGGGGTCGAGGTGGGCGTTGAGGTTCTCGACCACCGCGCCGCCGCCCGACCCGGCCGCAACCTCGTGCAGCAGGTGGTTGTAGGTGTTGACCCGCGCCGGATCGTCCTCGGGCCAGGCTGCCCCGTTGGCCTGTTCGTTCTGGTGATAGTAAGGCGCCGTCAGGAGCACCACGGTGGCCCCGGTCGATCGCAGCGTGGCGATCGCCTTGTTCATGGCCTGGGTCTCATCGTGGTTGAATCCCGCTTCTCCGATGTGCGTCCACGTTCCGTGGATGAACTGGTTCCGGACCTCGTACTCCCCCTCCTCCAACAGGACCACGTCGGGATGGAAGGCTTCCACGTCGGCCTTCCAGCGGGTGAGCTGGTCGTTGCAAGGGACGAAGTCCTTGCCACCCCGCTGACCGACTGCCTGGGACACCAGGGTGCCGTGGAACATGGTCGGATTGAGGAGGAATCCGCAGCCGAACACGCCATCACCTCCGAAATGGACGGCCAGGTGGTTCGGATTCGGGCCGAGGCCGAAGGCCAGGAAGCTCGCCTCGGAGTCCCCGAGCAGGATGTATCGGATCGGACCCCCGGTCCCTGCCGGCACGGCGGGGGTACTCGGTCCCGTCGCCTCCTGTGACGACCGGGCTGCCGCCGGGACGGCGGTCAGAGCGGCGGTGTCGACGGCCGCGGTGGCCCCCGCCGTCGATGCCACCACCAGGATGGCGGTGCCCCCGACGGCCAGGGGTGCGGCCAGCCATCCCCGCCATCCGCGCAGGAGACCCCGGCGGATGGGCATCTCCAGAACGTGATACGAGATGGCGGCCACGCCTACGGCGACCGACACCCTGACCGCGAACAGGGGCCAACCCGACAGCCCCGTCCGCTGGTGGTCCAACAGGACGAAGATCGGCCAGTGCCACAGGTACAGGCCGTAGGAGATGGCGCCGATGTAACGGACCGGCCGAAGCGACAGAGCGCGCGTCCAAGGACTGTCGGGGACGAGGGACACGCTGGCCACCACCAGGGCCGTGGCCACCGCGATGAGGGCGAAGCCCCCGTGATAGATCCATGCCGTGGCACTGCTGTCGGTCACCGCCATCCAACCCACCACCGCCAGCCCCACCGCCCCGGCGCCAATGAGGGCCGCCCGGGCTGTGGGCGTCAGGCGGAAAGAGCGGACGAGCGAGGCGGTGGGCGTCGACGGGCCGACCCCACTGCCGCCGCGCGCCGCCAGCGGCTCGGCGAGCACGATGGCCAGGGCGGCACCGATCAGGAGGGCCTGGGCTCGGGTGTCGGTGCCGTAGTAGACGCGACTCTCTCCGGCTCCGCCGTGGAAGAGGATCGCCATCCCGAGGGCGCTGGCCACCGCACCCGCGATCGTGACGGTCAGCAGGATGCGCAGTGATCGTGTCCAGTGCAGCAGCCCGAGAACCACCAGGGGCCACACCAGGTAGAACTGCTCCTCGATCGACAGTGACCAGGTGTGCAGGAGCGGCCGCGGGGTATTGAGATCGGCGAAGTAGCCGGTGCCGGCCGAAATCTGGTGCCAGTTGTTGCCGTAGAGCAAGGTGGCCACCGCATCGCCGCGCAGCTGGCCCAGGGTGTCGCTCGTGGCGAAGAACACGCCGTACACGGCCACACCGAGCAACATGGCCAACAGCGCCGGCACCAGCCGTCGGATGCGGTGGACCCAGAACCTCCTCAGCCCGATGTGCGCGTTCTGGCGGAACTCGGAGACCAGGAGCCCGGTGATCAGGAATCCGGAAAGGACGAAGAAGACGTCCACCCCGAAGAATCCGCCTCCAGCCCAACCGACCCCGCCGTGGAAGAACAGCACGAGGATGATGCCGATGGCCCGGACGCCGTCGAGGGCCGGGATCCGACCGATCGACGGCTCCGGTCGTACCGCCCCGTCTGCTGCCACGGAAACGGAGGTCGTTGATGCCCCCACCGCTCGATCATACCGTTGCCGGCCCTGCTCACGGGGTCGGGCGCGCCATCCGAGGCGTTCAACGAGCAGCCGACCGCTGCCGCCAGCGCATCAGGGGCCGCTCGATCAGGAACCAGCTGAAGATGGCGATGGCGAAGACCACCGCCAGGCGAACCAGTTCGGTGGGCCAGAACCCCCACCCGGTGCTGTTGGGTTGGATGGCGAGGAAGACGCCGAAATGGGCGATGTAGAGGGTATAGGAGAGATCACCGACGAACACGAACAATCCGAGGCCGGCCAGGCGGGATCCCAGTCCCGCTGGGCACACCACGAAGTACACGATGATGACGGCGCAGGCCAGTGTGGACGCCGGTAGTTGCCACACTGCCAGTGCCTCCCGGAACAGTGGTGCGTAGGCGAGGATCCACACCATCAGCACCACCGAGAGGACGGCGGCCGCGGTCAAGAGGCGCTTGGCCGATCGGCCCCAGTCACTGAGGTAGCCATCGGAGGCCAGGAGCCCGAGCAGGCACCCGAGAAGGAGCGCGTCGGCCCGGCTGTCGAAGGCGTAGTAGACGCGGTCGAACACCGCGCCGGTGAAGTGCGCCGGGTGGACTGACAGGTACAGCCGGTCGGCGACGCTGGCCGCGATCCCGCCTGCGGCAAACACATAGGCCAGACGGCGGTGTCCACTGGCCACGGCCGCCACCATCAGGAGGGACCAGATGACATAGAACTGTTCCTCGACGGAGAGCGACCACGTCTGGGCGAGGAAGCCGAAGAACGGCGCGTGGCCGAAGGCCTGGCGGTAGTCGGCGTAGTAGAAGAGGGCCGCGGCGCTGTCCCCCCAGATCCGTTGGGATGCGTCGGCCACAGAGACAAGGGCGCCATAGATGGCAAGGAGGGCCACGACCAGCACCAGCGGCGGGAAGAGGCGCGCCGCCCGACGCGAGTAGAACCGACTGAGGCTGATCTTGCCGTTCCGTTTTCCTTCCCCGTCCAGCATGGCGGTGATGAGGAAGCCACTGAGCACGAAGAACATCTGCATGGTGGCCCACGAACCGGGGATGGTGTGGAAGTTCGAGTGGTAGGCGATCACCAGGGCGATGAGGAAGGCACGCACCCCGGTGAGCGGCGGTCGGTTGCCCAGCCGGAAGGGGGACCTCGCGGCGACCGTGGCCGAGCCTGAGGGCGTGGCCACCGCGGCATCGAGGTCGACCGTGGCCAGCGGATGGGCTGAGCCGTCGTCGATGGACTCGGCCAGTCCGACGGGACTCCGCTCCGGGGCACCAACCTCATCGGGTGGATCGCCTGGGCTTTCCGTCACCTGATGCCTCCCCTGCCACCGGTCGATGGGGGATCGATCGGCACCGAGGGCCCCTGACCTGGCCGACGCCTGGACTGCATCGCTCGGACTCTATCCCCCAGCGGTCCGTAGGACTAGCTCGCCGATCCGGTGGAGCGGGGCCCGGGGTTCAGGATGCAAGAGGCGACGGGAGAGGACCCGCCCACCGGTTGGGCGCCGGATTGCGTGCACGTGGCGAGCTCGGCCGGTGGCACTGCCCGCGGTGGAGGTGCGGTCGCCACGTGACGCCAGACCCACGCTCCGTCCTGCCGGGTCGGCGCGGAGCCGAGCACGCTGGTGAACAGGGCCACACCATAGGAGGTCCCTCGGCCGGTCTGGAACGGCGGCAGTCCGGTGTCATCGGGCACGACGGCCATGGTGACCCCCCAGGCGCGTAGGGCGGCTCGGAGCGCCTCGAGGTTCGACGGGGTCAGCAGAGGACCCGGGACGATGGGGACCGATGCGTCGTCCAACACCTGGAAGGCGGTCTTGTGGGTGCCGGCGCGAGCGGCCGTGCCCGACGGTCCGCCGCCTCCGGCCATCCGGTAGTGCATGCCCCCGATGGCCTGCCAGGGGATCGGGCTCTGCGAGTTGGCGGTGGCGAAGGGATAGGTGGCGAGCACCTGGCCGGTGGTGAGGTGCTCGCCGACGGTCTCGAACCAGCGCGGCACGGTCACGGGCTGGACGGTCAGCGGGAGGTTGGGACCCAGGGCGAGGGCACTCGGGACCAGTGCGACCAGGGCCACCACGATGGCGAAAACGGAACCCGCCACCCGGACCGATCGGCCCTTCGAAAGCTGCATCGGCACCCAATGGCTTCGATCTCCCCCGATCCATCCTGCGGCTCCGGTCCTCGAGCGATCGACGATGACGGCCAGCATGATTGCTGCGCACAATACGAAGACGGCGTCGAAACGCGATTGCACGACGTTGTCGAGGAGCGGCAGGTGGTCTACCGCCGCCCATGGTCCCCAAGCGCCTCCCCCGACCCGCAGGCTCAGCACCGCGCTGACCACGCCCAAGGCGCCAAAGAACCAGAGCCGGCGGTCCGAGCGCCATACTGCGGTCCCCATCACCAGGACGGCCAGCAGGCCAGGTCCCAGGTAGGAGGGTGACGGCATGGCCGGTCCCCGGTAGCCGCCGAGGTTGGCCGCCTCCGCCGCCAGTTGGCGCGAGTCGACCGGGCCCCACCGTCCGACTCCGCTCCACAGATTGCTGAGGGCGTTCCCGAGGTCCCCCGGGTGGTTGCTCGACCACACCATGCCACTCAGGTGAGCCGGCCCGGCCAGGAAGAACCACACGGGGTAGGCCAGCAACACCGATCCGAGGGCCAGCGCGGTCAGGGCACCGGACACGGCGTAGGGGGTGCGACGACGGAGCTCGTCGGGATGGCGCAGGGCGGCATATCCCACCAGGATGACCGCGGCCACCGCACCGCTGACCGTCACCACGAGCACCATCTCCAGGCTTACGAAAAACTCCACCGTCATCAGGACGGCCAAGGCGGCGCCGACCCGCAGGGGTCGGGCCCGCTGTCGGATGAAGAGCTCGTCCAGGCACGCCACCACCAGGGGGAGCAACGCCAGGCACGCCAGATTGAGCCACCCGAAGGCGATCTGGACGATCACCAGGGCGGCGAATCC
>DASZJN010000262.1:0-12006 GCA_035948045.1 Acidimicrobiales bacterium
CAGCGTAGGTTCCACCCGCAGGGTGGCCAGGACCTTGAAAAGCTCGGCATTGCCGCGCTCGCCGGCCAGTCGTTCGGCGAGCTTGGCTGCGCCGCGTACCGCGCTGCGCACGTCGGGGTCCCAATCGGCCACGCGGTCGGGGATGTCCTCGATCGTCGTGTAGTGGGCGAGGACCGCCGAGGCCGAGCGTCGGCCCCACCCCGCCAGACCGGGGAACCCGTCGGCCGAGTCCCCGACGAGGGCCAGCCAGTCAGGGATCGACCGGGGCGACACGCCGAACTTGTCCCACACGCCGTCCTCGTCCGTCTGCGTGCCGCTCCTCCGGTCGAGTTGGACGACCCGCTTGTCCACCACGCACTGGGCCAGGTCCTTGTCAGGTGTGCAGATGACCACCTGCTCCACCGTCGGGTCCGCGGCCGCCACCGATGCGGCCGAGGCCAGGGCATCGTCCGCCTCGAGCTCGACCATCGGCCACACGGCAACGCCGAGCGCCTCCAGCGCGTCCTCGAGGATCTGGAACTGGGAGCGCAGTTCGGGATCCACGCCGGCCCCGGTCTTGTAGCCCGGCCACAGCTCATTGCGGAATGACTCGATCACGTGGTCGGTTGCCACCCCGACGTGGGTGGCACCGTCCGACAGCATGCCCACGACTGACAGGATGACGCCACGGGCCCCGCCGATCTCCGCACCGTCGTCCGCCGCTCGTGGCGGCTGACCGAAGAAGTGCCGGAAGAGCTCATAGGTTCCGTCGACCAGGTGGACGAGCATCGTGCCAGTCTGACAGCCGGGGCTCGGCCGTCAAGCAGCCGCAAGGACCACCGCTCGGGATGTCGGCAACCGGTGAGACCCGGCCGGCTCAGGGGCCGGTGGCCCCCCGGATCGACACGGTCACGGTGGGCGTGTCGGACGGCGGCCCCGCCTCCGGGAAGACGAGCTGAGGGCCAGGGGCGGGAGGACCGATGGCCACGGAGAACGTGAGCTGGCCGGCGTGGTTCGCCCGAGTGGTCAGATCCACGCGGCCTGCGTGGACCCGCTGAAGTGAACCGGCGGCGTAGGAGCCTCTGGGCGTGGTGACGCGGACCGTGCCGTGGCCGGCCGCCGAAAATCCGCCGTGCGAGAGGTTCTGCAGGTAGACGAACTCCTCGGCCGTGTTCACATTGGGTACGGCGAGTCCCGAGTCATGGTGGAAGGACCAGCCCCACGCCGTGGAAGCGGCCCGGGCGGTGCGGAACGAGAAGGAGGTTGGCCGGGCCAGGGGTCTGTCGAGTTGTGGTTGGAGCCAGCGAAGGAACGACGCCAGGTCGGCCCGCCAGTAGGACCAGGCGTGGATGCCGTTGCCGTAGAAGTCGGTCCGGACATTGGCCCCGAGCCCTGCCGACCGCACGGCGGCGACGAAGTGATGGCTCATGTCGTCCACGACGGATTCGGTGAATCCCAGATAGGCCCGGACGGCAGGGTTGGTCGGACCGTCGGCAGTCGTCGGGGTCCCGTTGCCCGATGCTACGAACAGCTTCACGCCCTTGAGGTTGCCGGCCTCGTAGGTGGGGTCGTTGTCGTGCCAGTAGTAGGCCTGGTTGCCCGCGTCGGCGGTGAGGGGATCGCCGTATCGGCAGTGCTGGTCGGGGGGTCCGGGGCCGTCGAGGTAGTTGGCGTCCGCGTACCAGTTGGTGGACGCGTCTACCAGGTCGGTGTCGAGCGCCCCTGAGAACATCCCGACGAATCCGAACAGGCCAGGGTGGGCGACGGCATACTTGGCCGCTCCGGCGCCCCCTGACGACAGCCCGGCGATGGCCCGACCGGCGGCGCCGGCCTGCGTATGAAAGTTCGAATCGACCCAGGGGATGAGCTCGTTGATGTCATAGCTCTCCCAGCTGGGCGTGGCGGGTACCGGATCCGTGCCGGCGTCGTGGGCCGACACCCCGTACCAGTCCGAGTAGGCGCCCTCGGGACTGTCGTCGGGCATCACGACGATGACCGGCAGCTGGCCCACCGCTGACTGGACTGCTCCGCCCTGGGGCACCCCGTTGGCCACTGCCGTGCTGGCCCAGTCGGCGTAGTTGCTCAGCGCGCCGTGGAGAAGGTACAGGACCGGGTACCGCCTGGGGGACGAGCGGCTGTAGCCCACCGGAAGGAGCACGTTGACGTGGGTCAGTCCGACGGACGGGGACGTGACGGTGTAGGTGCGGAGCCGCCCGTGGACCGCGTCGGACACCCCGCTCAGCGTGGTGTCCGAGCGAAGAGGCGTCGGTCGGGGGACGCACACCGTAGCGAAGGACGCGGCGCCGGCAGCGGTTGCGACCGCGGTTACGACGACCGGCGTGGCGGCGGCGCCCAGAGTGAGGAGCATGACAGACAGCGCCGTCTTGCTCAGACCCGGCCAGACCCGACCTCTCCCGCCCTCGCCGGTCGCCGGCTCGCCAACGGGTGGCACCCGAGACCATGGCTTTGCATCAGGCAACCGGGCGGCCGCCCTGCAGGATGCGGAACTGACGGTCGGGGGCGTCGGCGCGTGCACGCCCGGATCCCTCCGAGGTCCCCACCGTCACCACTTCCGCACCGTCGGGTGCGTACTGGACGATGTAGGACTTTCTGACATCGTCGGTGCGGTTCGGCCCCGTGCAGTGCGGGGTCAGGGAGGAGAAGACCACGATCCCGCCCGCGCCTACCGGCACCGGCACCGGATCCGACGGGTCCCGGAGGCAGACGAGCCCGGTCTCGGTCAGGTCGTGACGCAAGGTTCCCAACTTGTGCAGGCCGGGCACCACCCACGGGCAACCGTTGTCCTCGGTGGCGTCGGTCAATGCGATCCAACAGGTGAGGTACTGCTGGGGTTCGACGAATGCATACCCGTTGTCCTGGTGCCAGGGGAACGATGCGCCGGTATGGGGCTTCTTGTAGACAGCCTGATCCCAGTACAGGCGGACATCCGGTCCGATGAGGTCGGCGCACAGGTCGACGAGGATCGACGTCGCCACGAACGACCGGAGCAGATCGGAACGGGTGACCAGATGTGTGGTGAAGGTGATCTCGTCAGCCCGGGCGATGAATGCCTTGCCGCCGCGGGACAGCCGTAGCCGCTCCTCGAGCTCCTGTTCGAAGGGATCGATCTCGGCCGCCACCCCGGTCACGGAATCGGCATCGAACGCGCCCTCGATGACGAAGTACCCGTTCTCGTCGTAGTTGGCCGCCTGAACGTCGTCGATGCTCACGAACGGCGGCAGGGGCGACGCCCAGTCGAATTCGGAATTGAGGGGATGTCGGGTTACGCCACCGCTGCCGATCGGAGCAGTATCCATCCGGCGATGGTAACGGCCGATCCGATCAGAATCAACAGAGTGTTGACTTCTATCGTCAGTCTGTTTACCGTGGTGTCCGTCGGCGTGGAGGGTCGGTGGGAAGGGCCCTGGAGCCGACGGCAGGGCGTGGATCGAGGATCGAGAGCAACCGGGGAGTAGTGCATGGCGATGGCCGAGTGGCCGCCCACGCCGGTGGGTCACCGGTGTGGAGCTGCCAGGAAACCGATCGGGTAAAGGGGTCCACCATTCCGTACGCCCACCTCGCAGACGAGCACGGCCCCCGGGGTTCCGGACGCCGGCGGGCGCAGAGCCGCGGCGACGTCAGGGAGGCGGCGATCTTGGCGTGCGCGTGGGAGCTGTTGGCGGTCAAGCCGATCGGGGAGATCACCATCGGTGAGCTTGCCGCCGGAGCCAACATCTCGCGCCCGACCTTCTATTTCTACTTCGACTCACGCGACGCAGTCGTCCGGGCCCTGGCCGAACGGGTCACCCAGGACCTCTTCGACACTGCCGTATCGTCGATCGACGACAACCAGGACGGCCCCGCGGCGGTGCTCCACCGCATCGCCAGCGCCTACATGCAGCGCTGGCGCCGAGAGGGCCCGCTGTTGCGTGCCATGGTCACGCTGGGCGAGTCCGACCCGGAGCACCGCGCCTTCTGGAACGAGATCACCGGGCGGATCGCTGACGCCTTTGCCGAGTCGATCGAAGGCGACCGCCGGGCCGGGCGTGCGCTGCCGGGTCCTCCGAGCGCACGCGATCTCGCCGTCACCCTGATGAGCATGATGTGGCGCTGCGGCTACGACCTCTCCCTCTCGCCACCCTCGCAAGAAGCGGACGCCCGGATGGCCGACACCCTGGCCGCAGTCAGCCTGCGGGCCATCTACGGCCAGTCTCCGGCCCTCGGAGAGGACGGGCCGCGGCCAGGAGGCCGAGGAGAGCGAGGGCCGGGTTGAGGCGTCGGTCGGCGGTCCCCACGGTTTGGTAGCTTCCGGACGGTGAGGGAGTCGGTGGTCACCAGGCCCTACATGCCCGGCTACGGGATACTGCCGGCCGAGGAGGGGACAGGACTCCTCCCGTGGTCATGGGTGGAGGAGCGGCTGGTCCGCTCCCACGACTACTGGTTGGCCACGGTGACTCCTTCGGGTCCCCCTCACCTGATGCCGGTCTGGGCCGTCTGGCATGAGGACAGACTCTGGTTCAGCAGTGCCAACGGGTCGCGCAAGGCGCTCACCTTGGCCCGGGAGCCCCGTTGCAGCGTGTCGACCGAGGACCCGCTCGAGCCGGTGGTGGTGCAGGGTCGGGCCCAGCGGATCACCGACCCGAGCGCCCTCGAGAGCATGCTGGCGACGGAGAACGCCAAGTACGGAACCGCCTACGGCATGGACATGGTGGACCCGGCGTCCAACAGCGTCTTCGCCGTCTACCCGGAGTGGGTGTTCGCACTCGACTCCCACGACTTCACCGGCTCGCCGACACGCTTCGTCTTCGACTCGCCGACGCCCTGATCCGGACCGGTGCGGGTCGGGCTTCGGGCGCGCCCGATGATTTGCCCCCTTGTCGGCGGTCGAGCAATTCGTTAACATCGTGGAATCGAACATATGTTTGCCAAGGAGGTAGTGATCATGGCCGATGTGAAACCGATCCCGGACGGGTATCCCCGGGTGATGCCCTATCTGTCCATTGACGGAGCTGCAGCCGCAATCGACTTCTACCGGACCGTGTTCGGCGCCGAGGAACGCCTCCGCATGGGTGGGCCCGACGGCAAGGTGGGGCACGCCGAATTGGAGATCGGCGACTCCGTGCTGATGCTGGCGGACGAGTTTCCCGGCATGGGTGCCCCGAGCCCCAAGGCTCTGGGCGGGACGCCGGTCACCGTGATGGTCTACGTCGAGGACGTGGACAAGACGTTCGCCACCGCCCTCGGGGCCGGGGCCACCGAGATCAGGGCCGTGGAAAACCAGTTCTACGGCGATCGATCGGGGCAGTTCGAGGACCCGTTCGGGCACCGCTGGAACGTAGCCACCCACGTCGAGGACGTGCCGCCCGCAGAGATGGAGAAACGGGCTGCCGAGGCCATGTCCGGCGGCTGAGCCGGGGAGCGTCCCTCCGCCCACGTCATCGTGTGGTGCCGGGATCTGTCAGGCCACGGCGTGGTCGGACAGTCCTGACCCGTCGCTTGCCAACCGATGAGTTCCTCTCGCCACCGTCGTCTTGAGTGGAGGACGAGAGAATAGAGGGCCGAATGACCAGCACCCGCATCACCCAGGTGGGGACCGTAGGGATCCCCGTCACCGATCAGGAGCGGTCGGTTGCGTTCTATGTCGACACGCTGGGTTTCGAGACGCGCCTGGACGCTCCCTTCGGCGACGGCAATCGCTGGATCGAAGTGGCGCCCCCGGGGTCGGCGACGACCATTGCGCTCGCTCCGCAGCCGCCCGGCGGACCCTCGGGGACCGACACCGGCATTCGCCTCACGACCGAGGATGCCGACGCCGACCATGCCGACCTGGGTGCACGAGGGGTCGACACCGATCCCGAGGTACTGCGCTGGCCCGGTGTGCCGCCGATGTTCTCCTTCCGCGACCCGGACGGGAACACCCTCTACATCGTCGAGCGAGCCTGACTCTGCGAGCCCGTTCGGCTGGTCGGGCCACCATGGCGGCAAGACCTGGGTACGCTCGCTCTCGTGCGCATCGGGGTCCTGACTGGCGGCGGCGACTGCCCGGGTCTGAACGCCGTCATCCGCGCCGTCGTCCGTAAGGGCGTCCAGGTCTACGGCGACGAGTTCGTCGGGTTCCGCGACGGTTGGCGCGGGCCCCTGGACGGGGACACCATGACGCTCGACGTGGCGGCCGTTCGCGGCATCCTGCCGCGAGGAGGCACGATCCTCGGCTCCAGTCGGACCAACCCCTACTCGGCCGACGACGGTGAGCGGCGGGTGCTCGACACGGTACGCCGGTTGGATGTGGAGGCACTCGTGGTCGTCGGGGGGGAGGACACGCTCAGCGTCGCCACCAAGCTCGCCACCACAGGGCTGCCCGTGGTCGGGGTGCCCAAGACCATCGACAACGACCTTGACGCCACCGACTACACGTTCGGCTTCGACACGGCGGTGACCATCGCCACGGAGGCCATCGACCGGCTGCACACGACGGCGGAGAGTCACCACCGAGTTCTCATCGTCGAAGTCATGGGACGCCATGCCGGTTGGATCGCGTTGCATTCCGGCCTGGCCGGCGGGGCCAACGTAATCCTCATCCCTGAGCGTCCGTTCCACATCGACAGCGTGTGCGAGTTCATCGAGCATCGCTTCGCCAGCCACTACGCGCCGATCGTGGTGGTTGCCGAAGGAGCGCTTCCGGTGGAGGGGACGCTGCCGAGTCGGGGAGGCGAGGTGGACGCCTTCGGCCATGTGCGGCTGTCGGGCATCGGAAACCTGCTCGAGTCGGAGATCGCCAATCGGACCGGTCAGGAAGCGCGTGCCACCGTCCTCGGTCACGTGCAGCGAGGCGGAAGTCCGACCGCATTCGATCGGGTGCTCGCCACCCGGTTCGGACTGCACGCCGTGGACGCCCTGCACGACGGGAACGTCGGTCAGATGGTGGCGCTGCACGGGACCTCGATCGACCTCGTCCCGCTGGCCCAAGCCACCGCCGCGCTCAAGTTGGTGCCACCCGAGCGCTTCGCCGAGGCCGAGGTCTTCTTCGGATGACGGCGATCCGTGCCCGACCGGTGCCGGTCGGGCAATCGGCAGCCCTGGAGGCGGAGCTCCTGCCCCTACGTGGCGGCGTCCGCCAGGTAGGACGGGTTGGCCACCAGCAGCTGGTCGCGGGCCGACGTGGCCAGCGCCACCCCGAGGTCGATCCAGTCGTCGTCGAAGGTCCCCGATCGAATGGCCGATACCAGCGCGGCGTCATCGTCGAACCCGAGTGAGGCCAGGCGCCTGACATGAGCTTGAGCGATGGCCGCGCCCAGGTCCAGCTGGCGCCCGACCGTCTGCAGGGCGTTGCGGGCCACCAGCGCTGTGAAGCGCGCCCCACCGTCGCGTTCGGCCATCACGTCTCGCTCGAGGTACTCCCGGACCGCCTCGACCAATTCGGCCGCCGTGGGACGCCCGAACGGTGCCACCACCGGCGCCGGCGATGGCGGTCCTGCGGCCGGAGTGGGCTCGGGCACCGCCGGGGCCAGACCGAGCACGACGAAGAGATCCCACTCGCTCTCGCACACCCGACGCCCGATGGCGGCCAGCTCGACGGATCGGGTGGCGCCGCTCAGGTGGGCCGAGGCCTGCAGCGCGCAGATGACCGCCCACTTGACCGCGGCGTAGGCCTCCCACCACGTGACCCGATGCGGGTCGATCGGGTCACCCCCAGCGGTGGCATAGCTCTCGAGCAGGGCGGAGAGGTCACCGAACCCGCCGACCCGGCCGGGCCCGCCGAAGCGCCACGCCCGGGCGCAGAGCCACCCGATGTCCTCAGCCGGGTCGCCGGCATGGGCCAGTTCCCAGTCGAGGACGGCTCGGAGACCGTCGGGCCCGACCAGCAGATTGCCGGTGCGAAAGTCACCGTGGACGGTGACCCGTGGCGCCGAGGGGCCCCGGTGGGCCTCGAGCCAGCGCACGCCCAGCTCGAGCGCCGGGCGGACCTCACCCAACCCGTCGAGGTAGGGGATGGGGTCGGCCAGCGGGTCCCGGGGAGGTAACCCGTCGATGGCCGCGGGGTCGATGGAATGGATGGCGGCCAGCGCCTGCCCGCACTGGGCGGTGAGGGCCGCCCGGGCACCGGACCATTCGGGATCTCGCAGGATCTTGCGGGGAATGGTCTCCCCCTCGAGGCGATCGACGACCAGCCAGCCCGGGGGGAGGCCCGACGTGCCTCCGGCCACCACCACGCGGGGGACGGGGACACCGGCGGCGCGGGCCTTCCGGAGCAGGGCCGCCTCGATCTGGACCCGCCCGCCCGGCACCAGGCGGTCTCCGCGGTCCTGCTGGAGGATGAGCGGTCGCACCGTTCCGTCGGCCACGGCCAGATCGAACGAGCTGGTGATACGCGAGGCACCCCCGGAGAGCCGCTGCCGCCCGACGACGGTCCCCCCGAGGGCCCGGCCGAGGACGGCGGAGACCTCCTCATGGCCGTGTCCCACTAAACGACAGCCACCTAGACGACGGCCACGATGGGCTTCCCGCTGTCGTCGAGCTGGTGCAGGTACTCGCAGATGCCGTAGCCGGTGCGGTCGTCTCCGTCGGGGTCCTCATAGGTCCACCGGGCCAACCCCTCGTTGACCATGGTGCCCCCGGCCCGACCGATGTCGGCAACCCGCAGGACGTCGCCCCGCAGGTCGTAGGCCCGGCCCTCCTTGTCGAGCACCCGGAGGTGCACGACCTTGTGGGTCACGCCGTCGTCGGCCAGCTCGGTGCGCAGGCGCCACTCGGCGACGCTGGTGGCGCGGCGGCCATCCCACACCCACCCTCGGTGGAGATCCCCGGCGTCGGTGCCCAGCCGGATGCCACCGAGGTGCATGCTCTCGCCGACGTTGATGCTGAACCACCGCCACATCTTGGGCCCGCCCCACCGGCGGGGCCCCCACGACCGGTCGCGGTTCCCATGGGCCGCGGTCCAGGCCTGGCGCCGGCCGTCGACTTCGAGCCAACCCGTCCAGCGACCGGCCTGCTCGAGGTGGCCCTTGCCCACGGTGCCGGCTGCGGCCGCGGCTGCGGCGGAGCGCGGTCCTCCACCGGGTCGCCCGTCGGTGCCGATGGCCGGGGTGACCGACTCGAAACGCACGTCGAGGGCGACGTCCACGGGATGGGCCGTCCCGGGCGCGGCAATCCCCGCCCCCGGGGTGCAGGGCCGGCTGCTGAACTCGGCGTCCACGGTGATGCGCCACGATTGCAGCGCCTCGAGCATCTCGTAGCGGACGGCCCCCACTTCGAGCACGGTGTCGACCATCTCGTGCTGCTCTCGGACGGCGCGGTACTCGGCCAGCTCGCCGCCGGGGAGCCAGACCGACATGGCGGCATCCATCGTCCCCTCGTTGGGGCGGATCCCGATCCGGGTGAAGAAGCCCGAGTCGGTGCCCGGGTCGTAGGCGTTGAAGTAGTACGACTCACTCCAGGCCGTGTCACCCTCGACGGCGTGGGCCAGATCGTGACGGGAGTCCAGGATGGGCACGGCTACACCATCGTCTGCCCGGCGCTGACATTCAACGCCTCGCCGGTGACGCCCCCGGCATCGTCCGAAAGCAGCCAACAGATTGCGGCTGCGATCTCCTCGGCGGTCTGCAGCCGGCCGAGCGGGATCTCCCGCTGGATGAAGGATGCCAGGCCCTCGGGACCACCCATGATGGCCTCGAACATGGAGTCCTTGTTGATCAGGTCGGTGTCCACGGTGCCGGGGCAGACGGCGTTGACGGAGATGCGGCTGGGCCCGAGCTCGGCGGCCAGTGCCTGGGTCAGCAGGATCACGCCGGCCTTGGCCGTGCAATAGGCGCCGAGGAGGGGAAAGGCCCGCTTGCCGGCCTGGCTGGAGACGTTGCAGATCCGACCGGGCTCTCCGGCCGCGATCATCCGCCGGGCGCAGGCCCTGGAGACGAGCCAGGTGCCGACGACATTGACGTCCAAGACGCGGCGGAACTCGGCGGCGGGCACGTCGAGCAGGGGCCCCAATCCGAACCCCGGGCCGCTGCCTCCGGCGATGTTGGCCACCAAGGTGACCGTGCCCAGTTCCTCGCTGACCCGAGTCACCGCCCGCTCGACCTCCCCCTCGTCGGCGACATCGGCTTGCGCCGTGGCCACCTTGGCGCCGTGGGCCGAGAGCTCCTGGGCCAGATCCGCCAGGTCGTCAGGGTTTGCAGTGCCGTGGACGGGGGCGTCCGGGTAGGGCCGGGCAATGTCGAGGCAGGCCACGTCCGCACCGTCGCGGGCCAACCGCACTGCGGTCGCCCTCCCGATGCCCCGGGGGCGAGCCGCCCCGGTCACCAGGGCCACGGTGCCCGCCAAAGGGCGCTTCTCTTCGGGTTGTGTGAAACTCACGGGGCAAACGTAGCGATGATCCGGACGGCGGTCGATCCGTTCGGCAGGGGGGAAGCGATGCGCGCTGCCGTCACCCGGGGTGGAGAGCTGGTGGTGGGCGTGGTGGATGACCCGTCGGTCGGTTCGGGCCATGTGGTGGTGCGTTCACTGGCCGCCGGTATCTGCGGCTCCGACCTGCACGCCCTGGCGGACTTCGCCCATTTCACCGGGCTCATGGACCGGATCGGCGTGCCGGCGCTCGATCCGTCGCTCGACACGGTGTTCGGCCACGAGTTCTGCGCCGAGGTGGTCGAGCACGGCCCGGACACCGCCAAGACGCTGCCCGTAGGGACCAGGGTGTGCTCGGTGCCCGTCGTCATCGGATCGACCGGAGTGGAGCAGGTCGGCTATTCAAACCGCTTTCCGGGGGCACTGGCTGAGCACATGGTGCTCCAGGAGATGCTGCTGCTTCCGGTCCCGGAGTCCGTGGAGACCGACGTGGCCGCCCTGACCGAGCCGTTGGCCGTGGGCGAGCACGCGGTCGGCCTCTCCGGTCTCGCGCCGGGGCAGCCGTGCCTGGTGGTCGGGTGCGGGCCGGTGGGACTGGCGGTCATCGCCGCCCTCAAGGGTCGGGGGCACGGCCCCGTTCTGGCCGCCGACTTCTCCCCCGTCCGACGTCGGCTGGCGGAGGCCTTCGGCGCCGACGAAGTCCTCGACCCGGCCGTGGGGTCACCGCATGACCGCTGGCGCGACCTCGGAGTCCCGGCGACGATCATGGAGCGGGCTGCGGCCTCGATGTTCGGCGGCGAGACCAAGGACCCGGTGATCTTCGAGGCGGTGGGGGTGCCCGGCATGCTGCAATCCCTGATTGCAGACGCACCACCCCGCAGCCGCATCGTGGTGGTCGGGGTATGCATGCACAGGGACTCCATCGAGCCCTTCATGGCCGTGACCAAGGAGATCGAGTTCCGGTTCTCCTTCGGCTACACCCCGGCCGAGTTCGCCGCCACCTTGGACCGGCTGGGAACCGGTGTGCCCGGCGCCGATCTGCTGGTCACGTCGTCGGTTGACCTGGGTGGCGCGCCCGGCGCCTTCGAGACCCTGCGCACCCCCGGGGAGCATGGGAAAATTCTGGTGAAACCGTGAACGAGAGGAAGACGTCTGTATGACCACTCTGGACGCAGCCGACCACCTGAAATTCGGGATCTTCCTGGCCCCGTTTCATCCGGTGGGCCAAAACCCGACGCTGGCGCTGGAGCGCGACCTGCAGCTGATCGAGCACCTGGACCAATTGGGCTTCGACGAGGCGTGGTTCGGTGAGCACCACTCGGCCGGCTACGAGATCATCGCCTCGCCCGAGGTCTTCATCGCCGCCGCCGCGCAGCGCACCAGGCACATCCGCCTGGGCACGGGGGTGTCGTCGCTGCCCTACCACCACCCGTTCATGCTGGCCGACCGTCTGGTCCTGCTCGACCACCTCACCCGCGGCAGGCTCATGGTCGGCGTCGGACCCGGCGCCCTGCCCTCGGACGCCTTCATG
The DNA here is from genome assembly GCA_035948045.1 of Acidimicrobiales bacterium. GTDB lineage: Bacteria > Actinomycetota > Acidimicrobiia > Acidimicrobiales > RAAP-2 > Bog-756. The sequence continues at coordinate 11,849 of DASZJN010000262.1, forward strand.
ATGGGCATCGACCCGGCCAAGCAGCGCGACATGATGGAGGAGAGCCTCGAAGCGATCCTCCAGCTGCACGCCGGCGAAACCGTCTCGATGGAGACGGAGTGGTTCAAGCTGGTGAAGGCGCGCCTGCAACTGCTGCCGTACCAGCGCCCCTTCCCCGA